>NZ_CBAUBA010000022.1:0-44736 GCF_964796385.1 Aquirufa sp.
TAAGCGACGATACCGTATTAGCCATTCGGCATGATCCAACGGCTGGACATTTTTGGGTATTAACAACGCGCGGATTACACCGTTTTGATCCTTCATTAGGCCAACTAACCTTATGGACGTCGGGTAAAAATTTCACTGCTTTTGACATACAAGCAAACGCAGGAATTATAGGTACGACTGAAGGCTATTTTAAAATTGATTTGTTGACTCAAAAACAAGGTGAGCTCCAACAAAAAATTCCGGTAAAATCTATAACAGCGGTTAAAATTAGTGGCGATAAAGTTTGGTTTGGTTCTATGAATGGGGCATTTGCTTTGCGAAAAGATGGCAAATTCGATTACTACCAAGGGGAGCGCTGGCTAACAGGTAACCACGTTACTGCTATTTCAGAGGGCCCTAAAAATTCAATTTTAATTTTGAGTAATACAGGATTGAGTCAGATTTGTTTTAAGTCGATGACCTTACATGAAAAAGCCATGTATTATGAGGCTCAAGTGCGAGAAAGGCACATTCGCCATGGATTTAATGCCCATTTAAACGGAATGGACCATGGAAATGTCAACACAGGTTATTTATCAGATTCTGATAACGATGGCTTATGGACATCGATGTATTTGGGTGGAGAAATATTCAGGTATGCAGTTACTAAAGAAGCGGAGGCATTAGCAAATATACGTGAGGCATTTGAGTCTATGGAACGATTATACACCGTAAATCCTGTCCCTGGATTTCCTGCTCGATCTTATGAAAGACGCGGTTTTATTTCGCAACTATCGGATCCGGAACGCTGGCAACATTCACCTGAACCTGAGTGGGATTGGAAATCGACAACCTCCTCAGATGAAGTAATTGGCCATATTTTTGCTTTTGGTGCGCTCGCCGAACTCGTAGATGTTCCGGATCTTAAAAAACGTTCAATTGTCTTGATAGATACGTTGATGTCGCACATCATCAAAAACAATTTGTACCTCATTGATTTCGATGGAAAACCCACCCTTTGGGGAAAATGGAATCCGGACTATGTGAATGGATTTTCCATTCATGTGGGGGACCGCAAGCTCAATTCATCCAATATCGTAGCGATGTTGCAAACAGCCTATCGGTTTACAAAAAAACCGATTTACAAACAAAAGGCCTTCGAACTCATGCAAAAATATGGGTATTATGAAAATTTGATGCGACCAATGAAAGAAATTGGTCATGCACCCACAAACGCAGATCCACATGCCCAAAACCTTTCGGATGGTTGGAATCATTCCGACGATGAAATGTATTTTGTTGGCTACTGGGGTTTATATCGCTATGCATTAAATGATACATTGAAAGCTAGTTTTAAGCAATCAATTCTGGATCATTGGGAAATTGAACGGCCTGAAAAAGAAGGTGCTTGGAATATTTTTACGGCGCTGACAGGGACGCAAAAATTTGATTTAGACGAAGCGGCTTGGTATTTACGTGAACATCCACTTGACTTAGTGGATTGGGCAATAGCAAATAGCCACAGAGGTGACATAGAAAAATTGTAACCAAATTTTCGAAATCAAACAACCAAACATGTTTTGCCTCCAGATGAGCGACCTATTCAGCGCCACAATGGAAATATGTTTACAATGGATTATACCCGAAGCAATGGAAATTCAGAGCATAGTGCCGGTGATATTTGGTTATTACCTTACTGGATGGGCAGGTATTTAAACATAATCAGCGCGCCAAAACAGAAAAAATAGTTTTCAATTATTGGAAGCTGAAATTCATATAAAATATGCATCAAGTAAAACGATGAAAATTATGGATGATAAACGGCTACTTTCACTAGATGCATTCCGCGGATTCACAATTGCCGCGATGATTTTAGTGAACTTTCCTGGCAACGACGCGCATGTTTTTAAACCTTTATCGCATACGCATTGGTGGGGTATTTCGTTCACCGATTTAATTGCCCCCTTTTTTCTATTTATTGTGGGCGTCTCCATCTCTTTTGCTTATAGCCGTCGGCTTAAAGCCGGGGCAAAACCAAGTAGTATGTATTCGAAAATTTTGATCCGGGCAGGAAAGATTTTTGCACTGGGCATGTTTTTAAATACCATTGGACTTATTGAAAATTTTAGTTGGGAAGAAGTGCGATGGACAGGTACCCTGCACCGCATAGCCATTGTTTTTCTGCTTTGTAGTGTCTTGTTTTTACATACGAATTGCAAACAACAAGGAATCATTGGAGCCATAATTCTCATCGCCTACGGTGTTGCCATGACGACAATTGCGACCCCGGGGTATGGCAAAGTGATGTTAGAACCGGGTATTAATTTGGCAGCGTGGGTAGACCAACAATTTTTACCGGGCAAAATGTGGCAAGGAAATTGGGATCCCGAAGGGATTTTAAGCACGTTTCCTTCGCTCGTCACAACCATAACTGGAATGCTCGTGGGTACTTGTTTACTTTCAAAACGTACACAGGAACAGAAAATAATTATGCTCTATGCAGGCGGCTTCGTGTCTTTTATTATGGGTATAATTTGGAACGGGCAATTTGGCCTAAATGAAAATCTTTGGAGTAGCTCCTTCGTTATGTTCACATCGGGATTAGCTGCCATGACTTTAGCCAGCGCGATGTATTTCATTGATGTACTTGGATACCAAAAATGGGCTAATTTTGGCATTATTTATGGAATGAATGCCATCATTGTGTATACTTTAGGGGATTTACTAGCGCCAATTTTTTATGGAATACCTTGGGGGGAATTGCCACTGAATCAATTATTTTTTCAGGGCGCTACCCAAATAGGATTCGCTCCTAACGTGGCGAGTATGATGTTTTCATTAATGTATGTGGGTGTCAATTTCATTCCGGCGTACATGTTATACCAAAAGAATATATTCATCAAAATTTAAATTCATTCATTTTAATTTGTTCACATGACACCAATAACTGAGCAGGTCGGCGCGCATCGAGATTTAGAGAAAAAATCAATTCAAGAATTGACCGCTGCTATTAATGCAGAAGACAAGTCGGTCGCACATGCAATCGAAAAAGAATTACCCGCGATAAATGCGCTTATTGAGCAAATCGTGGCCAAACTTACATCCGGTGGAAGAATGTTTTACGTTGGAGCAGGAAGTGGGGGCCGACTATCCGTTCTTGACGTGATCGAACTACCCACTACCTACGGCATTGAACCCGGTTTGATTGACGCAATTTTAGCTGGTGGTACTGAAAATCTTGTGCTAGCTCTCGAAGAAAAAGAAGATGATGTCACGGCTGCTTGGGCGATGTTGGCACACAGAAATATATCAACAAAGGATTTTGTTTTGGGGATTTCTGCCAGTGGAACTACACCATTTGTATTAGCTGCTTTAAAACAATGCCAAGAAAAGGGGATAACGACAGGTTGTATTGTGAGTAATCCGCAGTCGGCCATCGCTGCACATGCGGATTTCCCCGTTGAGGTGATTACGGGACCTGAGTTTATTTGTGGCAGTACACGCATGAAGTGTGCTACGGCTCAAAAAATGATTTTTGATATGATCAGTACGACCACCATGATTCAGTTAGGTCGCGTGGAGGATAATAGAATGGTTCATGTTAAATTAATTAATGATAAAATAACCGACAGGGCTGTTAAGATGCTAATGGAAAAATCAGGAATTACGTCATACGAAAAAGCCAAAGACCTCTTGATGGAACAAGGAAGTGTAAAAATGGCCTTGGATTTTATACGAACTAAATGAATCACGCGCAAGTCAGGTCAGCGGACGTAGTCCCCGAAGAAAATAATCCTTACGCAAAAAACCTGTGGGTGATCGGTATTTTGTTTTTTGTTTTTGGATTTGTGACTTGGTTAGGCTCAGTCTTAATTCCTTATTTGAAAATTACGTGTCAGTTGACAAATGCCTCATCCTATTTGGTCGCGTTTTCCTTTTACATTTCGTATTTAATCTTGGCGGTACCATCAGCGGTTTTATTGAAAAAAACAGGCTATAAAAATGGGATGGTTTTAGGCTTAATTCTGATTTCGATTGGGACGCTTTTGTTTATTCCTGCCGCATATTCGAGAACCTTTACAGTGTTCTTGATTGGTCAATTTATTCAAGGAAGTGGTTTGGCAATTCTTCAAACAGCCGCAAACCCGTACGTAGTTAAATTGGGGCCAATCGAAAGTGCTGCAAGACGAATTAGCCTAATGGGAATCAGTAATGGGATAGCTGGAATCATCGCACCGATTGCCCTAGGCACGATTATCTTAAACGATTCTGATTTGCAAGCGTTAGAAAGCGCGGCCGATAATTTAGAAAAAAAAGCACTACTCCTGCAAGAAATTGCCAATAAAGTCATGGCGCCTTACGCAATGATGACGGTCGTTTTACTATTCATTGCAGCCTATATTTACCGTGTCGACCTTCCTGAAATTGCATCGGAAGAGAATGAGGTAGTTGGGCCTACTGAAACGTCAAAAACGAGTATTTTACAGTTCCCACATCTATTACTGGGAGCGGTTTCCCTATTTTTATACGTAGGTGTGGAAGTCATTGCGGGGGATAGCATTATTCTCTTCGGGGCTTCGCAGGGGATTGCATTGTCAACAGCCAAATTCTTTACGAGTTTTACCCTGTCAGGCATGCTCATAGGTTATTTAATCGGAATAATTCTCATCCCTAGATACATATCTCAGGCGAGGGCTTTACAAATCTCGGCGTTTTCAGGGATTGTGTTTTGCCTTTTGGCACTAGTTACGGAGGGCAAGACATCGCTAAGTTTTATTGCCTTACTGGGCCTGGCTAACGCGCTTATTTATCCGTCAATTTGGCCACTCGCATTAAATGGCTTGGGGTCATTTACCAAAATAGGTTCATCTTTTCTCATCATGGCGATAGGAGGCGGAGCTATATTGCCTTTGATTTATGGTTATTTAGCTGATCAATTCTCCCCGCACCAAGGCTATTGGTTAGTAATTCCGTGTTATGGCTTTATTCTATATTATGCCAAATATGGCCATCTCTTGGGAAATAAATTTAAAATAGACGCCGTATGATATTGATTGCAGATAGTGGGTCAACCAAAACGCTTTGGTGTTTACTGGATCATCAGGGCAAAGAGCATCGATTTGAAACGATTGGATTCAATCCGTATTTTTCAGACCAAGACCAAATTGTACATGCCTTGCAAAGTGCTATGTTGCCAAATGTGACTCCGGCGGAGGTCCAACAAATCTATTTTTATGGGGCGGGCTGTTTTCCTGATAAAATACAGTTCATTGAACAAGCTATGCATGTTTTTTTTGTCAATGCACGTGTTCAAGTTGAACTAGATCTATTGGGTGCGGCAAGAAGCGCATTGGGTAATTCGGATGGGTTTATTGCTATTCTTGGAACAGGGGCTAATAGTGGCTTATTTCGAAATGGGCAGATCGTTCAAAATATAGATTCACTGGGATATATTTTAGGTGATGAAGGAAGTGGATGTTACCTTGGGAAAAAATTATTGACCAGTTACTTACGTGGATTTCTTCCATTGGAACTATCAACGTTATTTGTAGAGACTTATCGATTATCTGTCTCCGACATCATGGATGCGCTTTACGCTAAACCACATGCGAATCGATTTTGTGCTAGTTTCAGTGTCTTTCTCCACGCCCATGTGGAACATCCGTATGTACGGAATCTTGTGGAGGAAAGCTTTGATGACTTTTTCACAAACTTGGTTAGCCAATATCCCGATTATCAACAAATGAGTTTCAATTGCGTGGGGTCGGTAGGCTACCATTTTAAGCAGATACTTGAGCTAACATGTCAAAAATTCAAGATGCAATTTGGTTCAGTTAACAAATCCCCGATGGAGGGATTAGCAGCATATCATGCCAAACCTTCGAAAAATTGAATTTAGTTTCGCCTTAAAAAAGGAATGATTTTTTGTAAGGATTCTGCGATTGATAATTCACAGTACCCAGCTGGCTTCATGGATTTTTTCAATAATTGTGCGTAGGTATTGATTTGTAAGTCGCTCGGTTTCTTCTTGGCCTTTTTAAGATTTAGAAGCGCGACACTTTGTTTAGAAATGGCATGCAGCGAGGCGGAATGGGTTAATAGGTCGGCCAACAATGGATTTGAGATTGCCATTTTTTGAATAATGCTGTGGTTATTTTCCCATTTTTGGAACTGCTTAACTAACTTTTCCATCGTAGCATCGGAAGGAATCCGCAGAAAAGACTCCAAAAGCTTATTGAAATTTCTCAATGCCGTTGGGTCGGGAATCGCGACATCAACCAATAACGTATAGGGCGAATATTTGGTAAAGTTATTGGCTTCATTTCTTTTGTATCCTTTTAGGGGCTCAATAAATTCGACTACCGGTTCCAAGGCTTGAATGTTATCCGATCCAGCTAAGCGCCTCAGCATCATTGATTTGTTTTTCAAATGCGTCGAACCTACCCATTCCAAATGGAGTGAAATGATTTCCAATCTTCTGTACATATCATCCACATCGCGAACATCAGCAGGCGACCACAAACGCTCCGCAATGGCAGCGGTTCTAGGCCAAAGCCTTGAATCAATAGTTTCCAGGCTCACATGCTCGGTCCACATTGTGGCCTCTCCCCCAATAATCAATTTCTCTTCTGAGGGGCTCAGAATCCTTTCCCCCTGTTGGATTTTTTTAATGATTTCCGACTCGAACCGATTGAAATTGGCTTCACTATCGGGTATAATAACTTTATTTAAAAATGGGATGGGGTCGTTTAAATAATGATAATAGGTGGGTTGAACCAAATCAATGTAATAGCCTTTAGAGAGGATACTTTTATATCCATTTTTTGCGGAGGATAATAAAGCCTCCATGCCACGCCATGATTGAACCACAATATCTTTGGGGACATCTGACTCGATTAATTGATTGAAGTTCCCAGCTTCAAAATATTGTTTCGCTGTCGAATCATCCATTTTCTTCATTAAAATTTCATCCCAGCCAACGGTAATTTTGCCTGAGCGCTTGAGAATTTTTTGGATTCGTTTATTGAAATAATTTTGCAGTGAGACAGCATCGTTTAGCTTATTTTCCTTCATAAAAGCTTGAATATCCTGGTTTTTCGCCCAATCATTTCCTGTATTTTCGTCGCCTCCAATGTGAAAATAATGATCTGGAAATAAGGAGGCCACTTCCGTCAGAAGGGTATCTAAAAAAACATACGTGCGCTCTTGTGTTGGGTCGATCGTTGGATCAAACACCCCCCAATGATCTTGTAAAACATAGGCTTTTTTAGTGGAGGCCAACTCAGGGAATACGGTTAAAATAGCCGTTGAGTGGCCAGGAAGGTCAATTTCTGGGATAACTCGGATGCCCCGTTGGTCAGCATATTCAATGATTTCAGCCACTTGTGCATGCGTAAAATAATTACCCCCCGATGCCTGTTGGTGAAGTTTAGGAAAAACTTTGGACTCAATCGTGTACCCTTGATCGTCGCTGATGTACAAATGAAAAACGTTCATTTTCACCACTGCCATGGCGTCGAGCGTTCTTTTGACAACGTCCATTGGCATAAAATGATAGGGCTGTGAAAGTAATAATCCGCGCCAAGCAAATCGGGGATTGTCTTGTATGCTTGCGCCCTGAAAATAAAACCCTTTTGCGTCGGATGCAATGAGTTGCAATAAAGTTTCCAAAGCTCGTATGGCACCGATATCGCTTTTGGCATGAATTGTTACTTTTGATTCGTCAATATTGAGTTCATAGGACTCCTCCATGTCCATTTGCACGACCCCTTTGCTAAGGGAATGAATTTTAAGTGGCGCAAAGGGATTATTAAAATTTTTATCTGTGATGTTCCATGTTTTAAAAAAAAGACCGGTTCGCTCGGATACGCGTTGCATGAATCGGCTTGACTCTTTATTTAGTCTTTTATCCGAAATTCCTGAGATACTAAAGGCAAAATTTGGGGTAAGTCGGAAATTTTTATTACTCAATTTGATGGAGGAGGGCATGGGCATCAGATTAATCTGCTGGGCCTTACCCTGGATGGACGATGCAAGTATGAAAAGCAAAAAGAGTAGAAATTTCATATTCAGATATGGTAGCTAATTTCGAGTAACTAAAAATACGAGATTTTCAAGAAAATAGATGTACGCGTAATGGCCTTTTTGAAAAATCTACCTAGGCCAAATAGCAATCAATAAGTACCAAATTTCGTTGAGAATGAAAGTGCTTTTCTATTAAATGAATCTGATGCAGCTTTTGTGCACCATATCGTATGAAAATAAATTTAGACGCATCTGAGGCACTTAAAGTGCCTCTATCTGGCTTATTGGCACGAATCGATAATTTCCTAGATCCATATCGACCTAATTTTAAAACTAATTGATAATTAAAGAGTTATATGCAAGAACATAAACAAATAGAAATGAAATTAAAATCAATTGCTTTATCATTAATCGCTTTAATCGGCTTGTCATTCGCATCTAATGCACAGACAACAGTTGTAGATGTAGCGGTAGGATCTCCAGATCACACAACATTAGTAGCGGCAGTAAAGGCAGCTGGACTAGTTGGAACATTACAAAGTGCGGGACCATTTACGGTTTTCGCTCCGGTGAATGCTGCATTTGCTAAGTTACCAGCAGGAACGGTAGACTATTTACTAAAGCCTGAGAATAAGGCTACATTAACTAAAGTACTTACATACCATGTAATCGCGGGAACATTTGATGCAGCAACTGTAGTGAAAGCTATAGCAGATGCAAAAGGTTCTTTGGCGTTAAAAACAGTTAGCGGTGGAACAATTACGGCTTCTGTTAAAAATGGCAAGGTTGTATTGACTGACGAAAAAGGTGGTGTAGCGACGGTTGTTGCTACGGACTTGAAAGCTGGTAATGGAATTGTACACGTAATTGATACGGTTGTACTTCCAAAATAATAAGCTATAACTTTTTAAGGCCGCAGATTTCTGCGGCCTTAAATTTGTTTTACAACTTTATTCAACCAAAAAAATAATCTGTTTATATTTCCAAAAATTACTACAGATTTATACTAAAAAAATTCGTCATGTTTAAAAAATTTAAAGCTTCAGAAATTCTAATTATCGTTGTTGTCATCATTGTCATTTTTGTCAGCGAATACCTGTATTTGGTAGTTGGCGACAAAGACAAGGCCATCTTTATAGGTTTATGGCCGCCAACAATCCTAGGTTTATTAAATTTTATCAACTCTAAATTGAAAAAATAATGGATATGGATATTATTTTACTCACAGCAATTATATCGACATTGTTTATCGTATTTATTATTGCGGTTTACAGGGAGTTTGCCGTTATGGAAAATGAGACCTATGTTTTCCAAAAAGAAACAGGCCCTCGGGCTGGCTTAGTAAATTTTGTTGGAAACCTTGCATCTAATAAATCGCTAACAAAAGAAGATAAAAAATTGATTTATAAGGCAATGCACCGTAACATTGCTGACATGGAATCAGATGGCGTCTATTTTGATAATTCGCTCAAAGAAATTGTTCAAGACCAAATAGAAGTTTTGGAACAAAATGAGGAAAAGCCATTACCAAAAGCAAAGAAGATTACGACTAAATAAAAACCCAATCGGTTTTCGATTGCGCTAAATTTGACCAAACGTAAGTTTATATGTTGAGTTATCTGGAAAATTTTAGTCAATTCTTCGATCATCTCGTAAATCCCAAACGAGTAAGAATCGTAGAGTTAATCATCCTAAGGCTTGCTTTGCTTGCGTTTGTTCTCCATTTGGCTTTTATATATTTATCGAATAATGTTACCTATTTTAGCGATTTCCAACACAGCTACTTAAAGGCTATTTATACACCTTTTAGTTTCATTTTGTTTTATGAAGTCTTGCTGTTGGTTATCATAATACCCAAATCTATTTCCGAGTTTATTGGCAAGCAATTTGAGGTAATTACACTCATCACGCTGAGAAGTTTTTTCCATGACATTGCAGATTTAGATTTTGGAAAAGCGCTTTCCATCGAAGATGTCCATTTATTAAGTCTTGTCTATGATTTGATTGCCTCTTTGTTGATGCTTGCAGCCACCATGTTTTACTACAAGATTTACAAGAATTCGCAGCGATCAGAGGCGATTACTGATATTCAACATTTTGTTGCCATCAAAAAAGTCATGTCATTTATGATGATGATTATATTGTTTTTATTAAGTTTTTCAAGTTTGGGAAGTTGGGTAATGGAATTGTACACTGCGATGCAGTCCAACCAAAATTACCCCAATCCCAATACTGTGTTTTACGGTGATTTCTTCACGGTAATGATTTTCATGGATGTTTTTTTACTGATTGTTTCGTTTATGTACCACTTTTCATTTTACATGATATTCCGAAACGCAAGTTTTATCATTACGACTATTTTATTGAGAATGTCGCTGACTGCTGAAAAACCAATCAATTACTTTCTGATTTTTATTGGGTTTGCTTTCTCTATTTTGGCATTCTACCTCATAAATAATCGAAAAAGCAGTAATGCATAAATCCTTCGCTTAAATTCAAAGCGCTCCAAATCATTAGTTTTGTAAGCTTTATAAAGCTAATTTTACGGCGTTAAATTAGCCTAAATATTATTTTATGTCCATTCCGGTAAAAATTTCAGTGTTAATGTCTTTGTATAACACTGCCTTTGAAGTTACCAAACGAGCTATAAATTCGGTCCTTAATCAAGATTTTCAGCAATTCGAATTAATCATTATTGATGATGGAAGTTATACGAATGACCGGGAATCTTTGTTACGTCTGGTGGAAGCGCATGAGGACAAAATTATTTATATACGCCATCGCAATCAAGGACAAGCCGATTCCATAAATCGGGGAGTTTGGAATAGTCAAGGGGAATTCATAACCATCTTAGATAGCGATGATGAATACAAATCAAATCACTTAAGTGCCTGTTTGCGCGAAATGCATGATGTAGATTTAATTTGTTCCACCACCGAAACGATTGTTGATTCGCAAGATGACTATTATGTCCCCGATAAAAACGATTTATCCAAGCATATTCATTTAGATGATGTAATATTATTTGGGACGCTTTTTGGTCGGAAACACGTATTTGATGCGATTGATTTTGAAGGAGGATTTGCGGCAGATTCACATTTTTATGAAAAGGCATTGGCGCAATTTCCAACAAAAAAAGTGGCGTTAAGGACTTACATCTACTACCGGAATAACCCTAATAGTACATGCTCGACCATAAAAAAAGAAAATTTAATCATTTCTGATTAATGAGTCTTCCTGATTACAAACCAAGCGATTCGCTCATCATGGCCTGTCACATCACAGGCGTTTTTGATGTTAATCGAAATGTGACGCTGGCACATGACGATTATTCCTTAATTCAATCTTGGGCCGAATCCATAGCAGCAGCTAAAATCAAAGGCGTTCTTTTCCATAATAATCTGAGCCAAGAAACCTGCGAAACCTATACCAATGAATTTATTTCATTTGTTGGCATTCATCATAACCCCGCATTCAACCCTAATGTCTTTCGGTATTTCGTTTACCTCGACTACTTGAAAAACCAACACACGCCGTTAAGCGCTGTCTTTGTGACAGATGTTTCCGATGTTGTTCTGATTTCAAATCCGTTTGAAGATGTACGATTCATTAATCAACCCGATGCTATTTTTTGTGGAGATGAAGCTAAAGTACTTGACAATGAATGGATGCGCGATCACGCCACGCATTTACGTGAACAAATTGCTGATTATGCAGCCTATGAAAATCGTTTTGGGAAGGATACGTTGCTCAATTGCGGTATTATTGGTGGGCATTTTTCAAGTTTCTATGGCTTCCTAGAAAAGCTATGTGAATTGCATGAACGGTATAATGCCAACAACAAAACAGCCTATACCGGCGATATGGGTGCGTTCAATTACTTAGCTCGAACGCAATATGCGGATCAACTTATTTCAGGACCACCGGTAAATACCGTTTTTAAATTATACGAAACGGAGCGAACAGATTGTTGGTTCCGCCATAAATGATAACCTTCACGCGGTTTTTGGGGTTATTGATCTTGAGGGAAATAGTTCAAATTGAAAAATCTTTATCCTACTAGTGTGAAAAATAAAGTCTCACATTTTGATCCAAAACAGGTGTCCCTTATTTAAATATTGAATCGATAGCGTTATCATTTTTGATCACTTCTTTCTTAAAAAATTCTAACACAGTCGAATTAGTATTCCTTAAAATCTAGAATGCTATTTTCTTGGTAGGATCAATTCTTAACCAAAGTAAACCTCCACAAATAACCACAACTCCGATGATGCGAACGGGGATATCCCAACTCCCTGTGGCGGTTAAAATATAGCCAAAGGCAATCGACATGACAGTAGAACCTAACTGGCCCGCCATACCCATCGCACCGGCAACAGCACCTGAATTTTGACCACCGATGTCGGCAGAGGTAGCCCAAGAAACGGGTAAGGTAAAGTCTTTAAAAGCGAGTCCAAAAGCTAATATAATAATGGAGACAGTAGGGTCTGGGATAAACGTAGAACCAAGCATGCAACAACCCGACATCACCAATCCGAACATTCCCACAGATCTCCTGCCCCATTTTAATCCCTTTTTCCGGGCGATAAAATCGGATAAAAAACCACCGCTAAAACAACCGACAGTACCTAAGATAAACGGCAATGAGGCTAAAAAAGCGATGTGCGCATCGTCAATACCTTTGCCATTTTTTAAATATTTGGGCATCCAAGAAAGATAAAAATAAGCGCCATAAAGCAGGCAATGATACATGCTCATTAAGGCCCAGACATTGGGGGTTTTAATAATTTTTAAGAACACCGCCAGATTATTTTGAGGAATTTTAACCTCACGTCCTAACTCAATATGGGCAAGTTCTGCTTCTTCAATACCAGGCATATCCTTAGGCTCATTCTGAAACCAATATGCCCAAAAGAAAGCCCAAATAATCCCTAGTCCTCCAAAAATGTAAAATACATAACGCCATCCCCAGATCGACATAATGTAAATTGCTAAGAATGGTGCCAAAGCAGCACCAAGCCGACTAGCTATCCAAATGAATGATTGCGCCCGACCAGCTTCTTGTTTTGGGAACCACCGGGCAACAACAATCGTAGCGTTTGGATAGGCTCCTGCCTCTCCTAATCCGAATAAAAATCGGATGATAAATAACATGGTAAATGAATACGAAAATCCCGTCAGAATCGTAAATACGGACCAAGAAAGCACAATGCGAAAGAGCACGGATTTGGGACCCTTAAAATCTCCCCATAGGCCAACAGGTATTTCAAATATTCCATATGCGAATGCAAAGGAACCCATGATCCACCCGAATTCTTTTTCAGTTAAATGAAGATCCTCGGTAATTTGACTACCCGTAATCGATATAGATGTTCGATCTAAATAGGTAATTATTGAGAATACAGCCAATACAAAAAGTACCCAAAATCTTTTTTGCATTACCTATTTAGTTTCAAACAATTGATTAAATACCATCTTAAACGTATGGTGGGTTTGTCCTCTGAAAGTAATCTCAGGACCGTAAACGAACAAGTTACCTTTGCCCACTTTCGCTTGAAAAGCAGCAATACCATCCTTCAAATACGTCTGACCAAAAGCCCATCCGCTTCGTAAGGTTTTATCTGATGCATACCAAGCCAATGGAATTAGGTTGCCATGCGCAATCGCCTCCGCGGATAAATTAAATACGGGACTCGCACTGAAATAAACATCTGCTTTTGGCGTCATACCCCAGTTGGCCTCCACCCCATGATCCACCGCAACCTGCATCACACTACCCGGGATATAAAATTTCTCACCTGGCAAATCACGTTCATTACCAGCGACCACCTCAACTAAGGCATTTTTTACCGGCAGATTCAAGTGGTAAGCTAAATTAGCGCTTGAACCAATCGTGATGATATCTCCACCCGCTTCTAAGAAAGCACGCAACGAAGGAATCGATTTTGCTGCGGTAATTTTACCCAATGTTTCTTGGTATTCAGCAGGAATATCCGCTTCCACGGGCTCTCTACCAGAATACTGGTTGGGTGCTTCTACTTTCACACTTGGAATAGCTCTGCTAACAAAAATGATTGCGTCAAATTTAGCGCGTAAATTACCTTTGTCGATTTCTTTGGCAAAGACCAATTTGAAATCAAAATGATGTTGTTCTAAAATCCAGCGCAACCAACCAGACGGCATCGAACCACCATATACGTCCCAAAGACCAATGCGCTTAGCGCCTACTTTTTTCGAATCTTGTTTAGGAAGATTTGCCAAAGGCGTAATCTTCACCGTAGACTTCGAAAGGATCAACGAAGCAGCTGAACTGTGCGCGACATAAAATGCGTCTTTTGTTTTGGTCACTTCAACGCCCGCTTTCAATAAGTCATTCAACAAGGTAAATGACGTATTATCTGAGGTAGGGAATGCATAGAAATTAGCTGCTTCAAATGATTGCGCGCTCATTTGCAGTTGGCCATACGGAATCGTTTCCAACGGTGCTTGCAAGTCGGTTAATATCCGATCAAACTGAATACCCATCGTAAAGGCAGGTGTCCAACCAGCCGAATCGTACGGACGCACCGGAGGACCTCCAGGATATTGGAAATCGTTCGGGTGATCTTGTGGCTCAAACATGTCAATCACATGCGGGCGAAAAGCTTGATTGGTTTGAACAACAAACGACCCTTGCGGATATTTCTTTCCGTTGAATTCAAAAGCTTTTGTAGCTTTATCAACCCGAATTCCACTTTTCAACAAAATATTTACAAAAGTAAAACGTGTGGTCGATTGATCAGCTGTGATGATGTAGGCTCGGGCATCTCGTGTTTCAGGATTTTTATAAACGACACTAAATAAACTGTCACTTTTTGACCTGAGATTGGTCCCTGCTATGCTAGTCAATTTCTCCACTTTGTTCGGCGAAAGGGTCCAATAATCTTTGGAACCAAGTTCAATGGATTTGCGACCCATTTTGTAGATATTCATCAATACTTCTTCACGATAGCGTGTTGCATAATTCAGCACCGCATAGTTTAGCGAAAGTGAATAGTCGATGGAGTTTTTAAAAAACCATTTCCGGGGTGTAATCGGAAAAGGAGTTGCCGAATTAGGAATCAAACGGCTCGGCACCAATGGAACAGTTTGTGGCGTCGGACTTCCGATGATTTCCGTTAACAATCCAATAATATTATGGTAGTAAGCCGTCGTGCGAAGTCCCCCATTCCACCAAGTCGAGTAAACAGATCCCGATTTCATCGTATAGCCTGGTTTATCTTCCGCATTTAAACGCGAACTCATCGCCGCTCCTAAGGCGTCGATTCCGGTAACTAATAGTGGATCATAGACATAATTAAACGGATCTCGGTAGGGAGGTCCGGCAACTACTGTTCCTTCTGGACCTGTTTGGTGGTGATTATAAAGAATCTGGGGCATCCACTCGATGTATTGTTGGCGCGACATATTTGCCGACTCGCTCATATTCATCATGTAGAAATCTCGATTATTATCATGTCCGATATACTTTTCGTACAGTCGGGGCAAATGCTCTGTGGACCGCTTAAGCGTATCCGCCTTGCGCATGTACCAATCAGAAACAAGCTCTTGTCCATCTGGATTCGCATGTACAAAAAGGATGATGGTATTTTCTAAGATACGCTTCGTTTCCTCGTCGGTGCGTGTGGTAAATTGGTAAATGGATTCGATCCATTGGTGTATGCCTACAGTCTCCGTGGCGTGTAAACCGCCATCGATCCAAACGACTGCTTTGCCTTCTTTAGCTAGCGCCTTCGCTTCGGATTCAGAGAGGCCTTCTGCACGAGCGAGGCGTTGAGAGATGGCTTTGTATTTGGCTAAATTCTTGATGTTTTTGGGATCGGAAACAATGACCATGTATTGGTTTCTTCCTTCTTCTGTTTTGCCGATGGATTGCAATTTTACCCGGGGCGAAGCTTTCGATACTTTTTGTAAGTAGGCTTCGGTTTGGATAAAAGTGGCTAGGTGGTAATTATCGCCGATTGAAAATCCAAAATGAGATTTGGGACTAGGCACTTGGCCAAAAATGATGTGGGATACGAATAGAAATAGTAAAGCTGTTTTTTTCATAGCGTTGCTGCAGGTAAGCATTAAAGATAAATAAAATGCGCTAAAAACCTGACCGGAAATCTAGAATTCAAATGATCAAGTAGTTGATAATCTGGCTATCTAAATGGTTTTTTCATACCAAAAATTATACGTATTCGTTTGGAAGAAAAAAAGCAAAATGGAAAATCAAATAGAAATATTCGAAAGTAAGGATGGCATCAAATTAAGTGTAGAAGTTCATAATGATTCTGTTTGGCTAAGTCAAGAACAGCTGTCAATTCTATTTGATCGAGATCAATCCGTAATTTCAAGACACATTAATAATGTCTTCCATGAGGGTGAATTAAATCAATTTAGCAATATGCAAAAAATGCATATTGCTAAATCCGACAAACCAATTTCAAAATTTAGTCTTGATGTCATTATATCCGTAGGATATCGAGTCAAATCAAATCGTGGTACTCAATTCCGTCAATGGGCCACGCAGCGACTAAAAGAGTACTTGATTGAAGGCATTGCCCTAAATGAAAAACGACTCAATCAGAAAAACAAAGAAATCCAAGTGCTGCATGATGGCATTCGCATATTAAGTCGGGCGATAGAAGAAAAGCTACATACTTCTGAGGGTTTTGATTGGCTCCAACAGTTTAATCAAGGCTTACAGTTGCTTGATGACTATGACCATGAGGCACTTGAAACATATGGAAATCATACGGCAACTCCCTCCTATCCTAGCCCGACTGAATATCAAGAGCTTATCAAAGTGATGTGCAGCGAATTCAATTCAAAGGTTTTTGGAAAAATAAAAGATGGCGGATTTGATAGCGCCATTAATCAAATAAAACAAGGTTGGGGGCAAGCCGACTTTTACCCTTCCATTGAAGAAAAAGCAGCGATGCTTCTCTACCTCATTGTTAAAAATCATGCGTTTGTCGATGGGAACAAACGCATTGCAGCAGCCAGCTTTCCATTATTTCTAGCTAAAAACAAGTTGCTTTTCAATGCGGCTACTAAACCTTTAATTAGCAATGATGCGTTAGCGGGATTAACGCTGTTTGTCGCATCGAGTAATCCCGAGGAAATGTTGATAGTCAAAAAACTGGTCATGAGTGTCCTAAATAGAAATGCGCCTATTCCATCCTTATCTACCTAGTTTACTTTCCAGGCGCAGCAAAACCACTTTTCGCCAAGGCCTCAAATAGTTTCTGAACTTTCACTAAACCCTTCGGATCATTAATGTCATAATAGCGATATACTTCCAAATCTGTTCTGTGAATTCCATTTTCTTGAATCGCTCCCTGAGATTTGTATTCGCCAATAACCCAGTCGGCAACAATCTTATAACTCACCTTATCATTCTCTTTAAACCGAAATGCACGATTCAATGTAACGGTAGGCGTATTGGGATTGATTCTCGTTTCTGGATAGCCTTCCAATTGGGTGAATTCGGTGGGCTTACTCGTTGCCGACATAGGACTTCCGGCGATAATGATAGGTTTGTTTGGACCTTTGTAACGCTGCACCGCGCGCAATGCCATTAATACCGACGTTTTATGGTGTCCATGCTGGCCCGCATGCGGCAACATGGTGATGATGAAATCATACTCGCGGTCGGCCAACAGCCGATCCATTCGCCGTTCTACATAACCAATATCCCAGTTTTCACCCGAGATATAAGGCTTCACATCTAAGGTATACCAGTCGTCCGGTTGCTCCATAAAATAAATATTGCGCACCCCCATAATTTTCCCGGCATTTATAATTTCTTGTTTCCGTAACATAGGTAAATGCGTACGAGCCACAACGGAATCTGTCAAATCCAAGTTATAGTACATGGCTCCCAATTGCGAATCCGCAAATCCGCCACCTCCATCAGTCATAACAGCCATGTCCACAATACCTTTCAACTCGTGGGTAATCTTGAACATAGTAACTGAAAAACCAGTCTCATCATCTGGATGTGCAGTAACCACAAGAACTTTGGGAGATTGAGCAAGTAATGATGTAGATATCAAACAAGCTAACAGGGTAAGGATTGGAAAAGTTTTTTTCATATCGTTTGTGTCTATGTATAAGCGAGTTAGTATAAAAAAAAGAAATTCGCAAGTAGTTAAGACAGTCAAACGAATTAACAATAATTCCTATCTTGCAGAAACCTTTTTGATATGAAAACATTAATTTTTGGCATTCTCGTCGGCTTGACCCATATTTCCTACGGACAAGCACCTTACCTCAAAGACCGATATAATTTCCCCATCGGCGCATCTATAAATCCTAGATTAGTATCAGAAAATAACGCCTATCGAAACGTAGCAATCACTGAATTCACAAGCGTCACGGCAGAAAATCACATGAAAATGATGCTCGTCCACCCCGAAGCCAATCGCTTCGACTTCAGTAAAGGAGATGAGATTGTCGCTTTTGCCAAAGACCACCAAAAACGCATCCATGGACATACCCTGGTTTGGCATAATCAAGTTCCCAAATGGATGAATGAATATTCAGGCGATACCCAAGCCTGGGAAGAAATGTTGAAAAATCACATCCAAACCGTTGCCAAACATTATAAAGGCCAAGTGGCTGGCTGGGACGTTGTCAATGAATCATTCTTGGATGATGGGAGTTTACGGCCAACGGTCTGGTCAAAAAACATTCCCGACTACATCGCAAAAAGTTTCCAATGGGCCCATGAAGCCGACCCCAACGCCATCTTATTTTACAACGATTATGGTCAAGACGGCAAGCCAAAAAAAATGCAAGCCATATTAAATCTGGTTAAAGATCTGCAAACCCGGAATATCCCAATTCATGGACTTGGGCTGCAAATGCACATCAACATCAACTCCAAAAATGACGAACTTGTTAACGTGATTAATCAATCCGCGAAGACGGGGCTGACCATCCATTTTTCTGAATTAGACATTGCGGTAAATCCAAAAAACGATTCCACGTTTGTTTATCATGAAACGGCCAAAAAGGCTCAGCAAGAAAAATTTGAGCTTGTTTTCAAGGCATATCAAGAGTTGCCTAAACACCAACAATACGGCATTACGTTCTGGAATGTAAGCGATCGTGACTCCTGGTTACGTGGATATTTTAAAAGACCGAAAGAATATCCACTTTTGTTTGACGATACCTACACCCGAAAACCAATCTATTCCAACCTGTTAAAGTGATGAAAAATAAATCGACGACCCGCTGGGTCCTTCAAGCCACCAGCGGACTACTCCTCACGGGAAGCGGACTTTCCCTCGCTATTGATGCCGGAATGAATAAAATGCAAGGTGGAGATTGGTTCTGGTATGGAACCGGCGCATTAATTGTCTTCCAAGCAGGCCTATGTTTAGTCATCGATTCGACCCGATTTAGATGAAAAAATACGCCTGGATTGGTTTGTTTTTGATGTGTTTACATGCGCAGGGCCAACAAATTACCTTCAATACCCGCAAGACTTATCAGACGATGCACAGCTTCGGTGCGTCGGACTGTTGGTCCATGGCCATAATCGGAAAATACTATCCCGAAAGCAAAAAAAAACAAATTGCCGAATGGCTTTTTAGTCTGGAAACAGACGCATCAGGTACCCCAAAAGGAATCGGTCTTTCGCAATGGCGATTCAATATCGGAGCCGGAAGTTTTGAACAAGGACAAACCAGTAAAATCACTAACGAATGGAGACGCGCCGAAAGTTTTCTCACAGGCAACACCTATGATTGGGAGAAACAGAAAGGCCAACAATATTTCTTGGACGCTGCAAAGAAAAACGGAGTTCCCTATACATTGGGCTTCTTGAATTCTTCGCCCGTAGAAATGACACGCAATGGGCTTGCCATCGGGAGTGGAAAATTAGCTGAATGGAACTTCAATAAAGAGAAAATAGATGCGTGGACTGATTTCATCACGACCGTTTCAAGCCATTTTCAATTCACCTACCTAAGCCCATTCAATGAACCCCAGTGGGATTGGGGACCTGGAAAGTCGGGCGAAGCTTCGCAAGAAGGGACACCTATCAACAATCAGGATTTGGCCTGGGCAACACGTAAGCTTGCTCAAAAATTCCAACAAACAAATTCTAAAACTCGGATTGTAATTCCAGAGGCGGGCCAGTTGAATTATTTAGTTGACACCAAAAGCAATCGACCTGGTCAAGATGGCCAAATTGATGATTTTTTCAATGCAAATTCGCCGAACTATCTCGGGAATGAACCCATGGTGGAAAAGGTCATCGCTGGCCATAGTTACTTCACCACATCGCCCACGAGTAAACGTGTCGCGCTCCGGCAGACCGTTGGCAAAAAAGCACTAGAAGCGCATATCAATTATTGGCAATCTGAATATTGCATTCTAGGGGATAATGCAGGTGAAATAAAAGGCAACGGAGTCGATTTAGGCATGAAAACAGCGCTATATGTCGCCAAAGTCATCCATTCAGATATCCACGATGCAAACGCAACATCCTGGAGCTGGTGGCTAGCCGTCAGCGCAAATGACTTTAAAGATGGGTTGATTTATACGTTTAATGGGCAAACAAAAGGAGAGAATGATGCCAACAAATTGGATGCGGAGCTATATGATTCCAAGACCCTTTGGACCTTAGGCAATTATTCCAGATTCGTCAGGCCAGGCATGAAACGTTTCGAGGTAAGTATCCAACAGCCCGATTGCCTAATCACCGGATTTACAGATCAAAAATCAAATGTATTTGTACTTGTTAATATGGGGAATGCATTTGAAATGAATTGGCCTAGCCAACTCGAAATCAAAACCTACACCACCGCCGAACATCAGAATTTAACTTTTAAATCTGTTCGGAATGGAAAGATTCAAGTACCCAGTGCGTCGATCATGACCTTAGTCTATTCTATTAACAACTAATTAACTAAAAAATCTAACTCAATTCAACATGAAAAAATCATTTTTCCTCAGCCTAGCTCTCCTTATTTGCCTAAACGCTTTAGGTAAGCCCACCGACAACTATTCTTATGTTGTTGAAGGATTTGACTGGGGTGCGGGTGTCAATAAAGTGATCCTTCATTTGGCTGACACCACTTCGAAAGTAATGGCATCCGAATACCAGGTTTTTGCCAGTCGGAAATCAGCCGCAGGCCCTATTGCTGATCTTCAAAATACCCGGGATATCGTCACGGCTTATGTCTCTGACGAACAAGGAAATCGCGTAAAAACAGGTAAAAACATCACGCTTGTATTAGCTGTGAGCCCTACTTCTCCGATCACCTCACCTATTCAATACCTGCGCGGAAAAGGAAATGTATGGGTAGATTATGCAATGACGATCATGCATACGAAGAGCCAACAAATTTGGGATACGCCTACAAGCAAAATCATGCCTTTGGTGGATCAATTTGACTTGACAGGAAAATATACATTTAGTGAAAAATTAACCATGTCGTATGCATCCTATGCGCCAAAAACAACAAAAGAGAAGTCGCCACTGGTGATTTGGTTGCATGGTGGAGGTGAAGGCGGAACGGACCCAACGATCCCATTGCTAGGAAATAAGGCAGCAAATTATGCGTCAGAAGGAATTCAAGCCATATTTGATGGAGCCTATGTATTATCGCCACAATGTCCGGGCGCTTGGATGCACAATGAAAAGGGCGTTGGAACGCAGGGTAAAGACAACGATATCTATAACGAAGGATTGATGGCCTTGATTAAGGATTATGTCAAATCCAATCCGAAAATTGATGCCAACCGCATTTATGTAGGTGGGTGTTCAAATGGTGGGTATATGGCTTTAAAATTAATTTTGTTGTACCCAGATTATTTTGCGGCGGGATACATTAGTGCTTTAGCATATCGGTCTGAATACATTGCGGATACCGATCTTCAAAAAATCAAGCAAATGCCGATTTGGTTTGTGCATTCTAAAGATGACATGACGACTATTCCCAAATTGACCGTTGAGCCCGTTTTCGATCGCCTACGCGCAGCTGGTGCGAAAAATGTCCATTTCACCTATTATGATCATGTGAATGACATCACGAATTTCTATGGCGGTAAAGGCTTCCAGTACAATGGCCACTGGTCGTGGGTATATTTGCATGAGAACTTACCACGAACAGATTTAGATGGGTCGGCAGTTCGTGTCAACGGGAAACCTGTGACGATTATGGAGTGGCTGGCAGCACAGAAAAAAGGGAAATAAAATGGAAGGCAGCTCGAGAGGGCTGCCTTTTTTAGGCTAGTTTCTTTAGCGCAAAAATCAGTTTATAAAAGTCAAATTGTGATTCTTATCACGATTCAATTAACCTGCCTTTTTTACCTTGCAGAAAAAACAAGCAATATGAAAAAGCTCGAATTATTCGTTGAAAACATTAAATGTGGAGGGTGCATGACGAGCATCAAAAAAGGAATTCTCGAATTAGCGGGAGTCACGCAGGTGGATATTGAATTAGAAGAAGAAAAAATCACCATCGAAGGAGATCACCTAAACCGCACTGCCATCGCCAAAAAATTAGATGGCATGGGCTATCCTGAAAAAGGCAATAATACGCTTTTCAAAGAAGCGAAGTCCTATGTAAGCTGTGCCATTGGTAAAATGGGTGTTTAATCAAGAAAGCAGGCCATCTATTGATAGCCTGCTTTCTTTTTTTCTCTCTTTTCTTCTTTCTTCTCCTTTGGAGTCTTCGCGGGTTCCTTCTTATCCGCCTTCTTGGAATTCATGCCTTTAGCCATGGTGCTGGGGTTTAGGCCAACAAGTACGGAAAATATTCCGAGAATCCCCCTACATGTTTTTGGTGAAACTTAATTTACCCGAAACCCATACACAGCCGAATAACTCGTAGAAGTCCCATCAGAGGTTTTGACCATCCAAAAATACGTGCCACCCGACTTCACCGGAATACTTACGGATTCTGTTTTGGATTTTATAGTAGCTACCTCGCGATTCCTAACTTTGACAATGTCCGTGTCAACAAATACCTCATACGATAACAACGAATTTCCGGTGTCAGGGTCTGATCCTGACCAGGTTAATTTCAACTGTCCCGAAGCCGCAGAGACTTGTTGGCCCGAGGCCGGAAACGTCAAACTCGCAGGAAATGGAGCATAACTTACCTCTCCCGCACCTGTCAAATAAAACTTCCATTTAGCCGAACTTGCGGTCATCGCCGTCTTCACGGATTTAGAAACGATCTGCCATTCATACGGTAATCCAGTCACCAAAGTAACCGTTGCCGGACTCGTTGGAAAACTTTTAGTCTCCGTCGTGTTTGTCTTTAAATTCGTAATCTTCAAGTCATAACTCGTAGCCCCCGCTGCAGGAACCCACGTAAACTGAACTTCATCCGCACGCGAATTAGCTCCCACTAAACAAACGGAATTATTCGTTGGCTTACTCAACTCCACCGCCTCAGGTGCCTTTTCAGGTACCGCTGGCACAACTTCTACCTCCTTCTTAGCGCTGCAAGACATCAAATAAAATCCCACCACGATTATTGCGATATACTTTCTCATAGTTTCACCAATTTAACTTGTTGTTGCACCGTTTGACCCGTTACTTCCAACAGATAGGTTCCTGTAACATATGAACTCAAATCTAAAGAAACCATCCGCATGGCATCCACCACATGCAGCGCACGCGCATACATCTTTCCTTGTAAATCATACAATCCAATCTCCACTTCACGATCTCGTCCTGCCACATAAACGGTCATCGGACCTATCGTCGGATTCGGGAAACATTGAATCTGTTCAGAACGGAATATCTCCCGACTAAACTCACCCTGACAATCTTGCGATGTCCACACACGTATTTGATTTTTCCCTGTGACTAAATCCGTCGACCACGTTCCCGCTTTTACTTCAAAAGTTTGCGCATTAACCTTAATAAAATAAGAATCCGCCCCCTGTAAATCCAGTTTTAAAATTTGATTATCTGGACTCAAACTCGCTTGTACAGCCAACGGATCTGGCTGTTTTACCTGAACATCAAACAACTGCACATAATCCTTTTGCCCCTCAATCGTGATGGAAATCGTATAGGTTCCTATGACCAAATTATCCAAGACTTGCTTCGCACCGGCCACAGCCTTGAGCGATTTGGCATACGATGAAGGTCCTTTAATTTCAACCAAATAGGTGTATTTCAAATCTTTAAATGTCATTTGAAGCGAGCCATTTGTGCTGCCTGGACAGGTCGTGGCTGTCAACTGAATCGAGTAATTGTCCGCTGGCAGCTTAAAGACTGGACAACCGTTTAGGTCCACTACCGTACCAAGTGGAGTATTCGCACACTGATCGAATACATCTGGAACACCATCCGAATCTGAATCCGCAAACGTATCCTTAATCAATTGAATCTTCTCGAACTCACGATACAAAATCTGTTTATTCATGGATGCAGGTGACCCCATCCATTGATTCAATAAAGACGAATAAGCTTGTCGGTAATCATATAACACCGGCAAATCTTCATTCATTTTATAATTCGTCGGTATCACAGGATTCTTACCAATCACACCACCTTTCACCGCATTACCAAAAACAAACATTGGCGCAACAGTTCCATGATCCGTTCCCGAACTACCATTCGAATGAATCGTTCTGCCAAACTCCGACAACGTTACGCCCACGACACGATCGCCCAAATTCTGCGCATCCAAGTTTTTCATAAACGTGACAATCGAATCATTCAATTGCTTCAACAAAACAGCATGTTGGCCTTTCGTAAAATCTTGTGTATCCACCTGCTGGCCATGCGTATCAAAACCACCCAAGCGCAACATATAAACCCGCGTATTCAATCCTCCCGCAATTAGGCGGTGAATAATCTTAAACTGCTTCCCTAAATCATTTTCCTCAAACGGAAACGGCGTCGTACCCGCCCGATAAGCTGCTTGAACCACAGAACCGTACTCTTGGGACTGTCGGCCGATCAACTGTAAATATGCCAATCTTGACCCCTGCAACGTCTCCGGATAGGTGTTGACAAATGGATTCATCAACTTGTAAAAGTTATCTGGGTTGTTGTAGATCAGACTGGTGAATGAATTTTGACCTTGAAAAAGTAAGCTAGATTGCCAGCTGATTTCAATGGACAAAGGATGTGGAAAATTCGCATTGGGATATGCCTTAGGGTAATTCGGGTGTTTGGATTCGATGTAACGCGCCATCCAGCCGGAAGACACATTTATATCCGAATCTGAGCCCGACATCCAAATATCGGAGGAGCGGAAATGGGAATAATTGGGTTTAGCATAGCCAACAGACTGAATGATCGCTAAGCGTTTTTCCTCAATTAAATTATTCAAGCCTCCCATCGCGGGGTGTAAACCGGCAGCAGTCCCTTTAATCGGAATGATTTTGGACTCAGGTATAATCACCCCTGGCCGGACCTTCTTCAAACTTTCATATTGATCCAACGGAATGACCGTATTCAATCCATCATTACCTCCATCTAACCTGATGAGAATAAGAATCTTACCTTCCGCCACGGTATTTTGCATCAACTCATTTTGTTGAAACAAGTCCATACCCGGAATGAAGGCTGGCATTGCTGCCAAATGAGCCATATTATGTATAAAATTACGTCTATTCATGGCTCGTTAATGTAAATGTGTTTCACCCAATTGGAAAATAAAGCCCATCGCCTGTGCCAACCGATTCTGGATTACTTGTCGGTTATCCGCCGTAGGATTGCCTACAAAAGCATACCAGGCTCCCGACCAATAATTCGGATTATTATTCCCCTGTAAGACCCGATCAATAATTCTTGCCCGAGAAGCTGCATTAATTGGGATGTTGATGAGTCTGTCAATCAACTGATCCACCAAGGCATCTAAATTCTCAGGCGTATTAAACTTGCGTATATATTCAGGTAAATCTACACGAACAAGCATGCCCGTTTTCGTGGCATTATTGTAATAGACCCAATTCCCCCAATTGAACATTGAATCGGTATGCTGGGCGCGCTTAACGATTGTTTCTGAATTAATCCAAAACAAATCAAAGGCTGGAGTTTGATAGTATGCTGGCCAACCAGCCACATTGGGAGGATCACCCATATTCATACCCAAATTATTCATTTGATTATGGATCCCATTATAGCGTTTATAGTCATAATAAATCGCATCCTCACCCATGACAACAGGAACGAATTTATTGTCCAATAAAGGCATATCAAATTCTTTGGCCAAGCCGATAACAAAGTCGGCAGGCGACTTAATAATCGAATTGTAATGAATCGAATCAAAAAAGTGTTCGCTAGAAAGTAAGGTACGTACGACCGGTAAAATCTCAAATTTGGCATCTCTGAATACCTTAGCCAGTGGAGTAATGATCAAATCCTCAATCGCCGGATCGATCATGGGGTTGACGAAGAAGCTGTAGATGCGCCGACAGATATATTTGGCAACTTCATCGGTCGTAAAAATCATATCGATCGCCTCGCGCAATTCGCCATCCGCACGATCAGGATTGTTGGCCCCAGAAATCTTTCGATTACCATAAAACTCAGAAAACTGCTTATCGCCAATATCGTGATTCCAGTATCCATTGGTCACTACGGTCCGACCTTCCGTTTTCATGGTTTTATCCCAATCAAAATTCCAACCCGTTAACAGACGCGCCATTTCAGCCACATCTTTTTCAGTAAACTTGGAGTCTGGACCTTTCCCTACGGTAAATAATTCTTGTAACTCACGTGCATAATTTTCATCGGGTGAAAATTTATTATTTTGATTGCCATTCAAATAAACGAGCATCGAAGGATCCAGCGTAATGTGGTAAATCAGATCCTTAAAATTGCCTAAAGAAGATTTAAATAGCGTATCCACATACTGAAATGCATTCTTTACAGGACCCCCATTTTGAAGTGAGGCGACTAATAAATTGTGATAAAACAAAAACATACGCCAATGGATAGAAGTCTTTTGATTCACAAACTGCTTCGAAAGCCACGCTTTTAATGACTGCGTGCGATTACCATTCAACGTACCATTATCCTTAATATATTCAGGCGCCGTCACCCAGACAGCCCCCTTGGGAACATCTGCCTTAACGACATCAGCATTATCTGAAACATCTAAATAATAATCATTAATGGGTAAGGAAAAAGGCTTCTCAGGAGTCAGCAATAGATCAATACTTTGTTTAAGTGAAAAGTCTTTGATCTCTTGATAACTCTTGTAACTAAAGCCAATCAGCGCTCGATTGAGCAAATGCATTTTTTGTGCTTTACCAAATTCCCCAGTATATGGACTAAGCCCTTTTTTAGAAGTGTATACACGATCCTTTCGAATACCTACGGTCTCCAAGCGAATATTTTCCTTGGTAAATAAATCCACTAGGTTAGGTGTGTTAACCTTAGGTATTTTTTCGTCTGCCATCTATATTTTCCTAAATATGTTGTTTCTTGCGACCATGAAACGTAGAAACTTCATTCAACATCTTTGTCCTGCGCTAACGATTACACAAATCGCTCTACTTAGTAGCTGCCAAACAGAGGAGGAACCTATGCTTCCAGCTACGACGGAAGAGGAAAAAGAATTCAAACGAATTTCGGCTTTATTCAACGCAGACGGCTTTTTCCAAGAAGGCAAAACCGTTTTCGTTAATTTGGCACACAAAAACTTCGATAAGTTAGCAGATATTTCAGGTTTTAGCAACATCATCGAAGCTGGAATTCTCCTGTTGAAAACAGATGCCAATACCATCAAAGCGTTCGACAACTGCTGTCCACATCAGGGTACACGCGGCGCTTGGATATTAACAAATGGTCGATTCAAATGTCAAAACCACGGAAATTCATATAATACGACAGAAACAAATCCTGTGAGCTGCGATTCAAATAGTCTTTCCGGTGGACTTGTTCGTTATCCTGTCACCCTATACAAAACTTATTTAAAGGTCGTAAAGTCCTAACGGTATGCTCACAATTGCCATCATCGGTGGGGGTGCCGCCGGATTCTTTGCTGCACTAACTGCCAAACAACATTTCCCCGAGGCACGGGTTTGCATATACGAAAAAACATCTAAGTTTTTGGGTAAAGTGAAAATCTCAGGTGGCGGACGATGCAACGTAACCAACGCAACCTTCAACAAGCGTATCCTTTCCGAAAATTACCCACGCGGTGAAAAATTCTTACGCAAGGCTTTTGAGCAATTTGATACAAAAGACACGGTTGAATGGTTTGAATCGCGTGATGTTGCGCTGAAAACATATCCGGATCAATGTATTTTTCCACTTTCCAACGACTCGCAATCCATCATTGATTGCTTTTGGTACGAAGCCCGCAAACTAGGCGTCGAACTTTTTACTAGCCAAGGGGTGGACGCTATAAAACGCACCAATAACAGCTTTCAGCTGCATTTTAAGGATTCTGAACTGGAAGTTGACCGTGTAATTGTAACCGTCGGAGGCCAACCGAAATTTTCGGGACTCCAATGGCTTGCGGATATCGGCCATCAAATCGTTCCGCCTGTCCCCTCGCTTTTTACGTTCAATATGCCGCAAGATCCCATTCGTGAATTGATGGGTATCGTCGTTGAAAAAGCAGTAGTGCGCATCGAAGGTCAAAAATTAATCGGCCGCGGTCCCTTACTCATCACCCATTGGGGCATGAGCGGTCCGGCTATCTTGCAGCTTTCGGCATGGGGCGCTCGCATCTTAGCCGAAAAGGAATACCAGTGTTCGGTGCTTGTCAACTGGCTTGATGAAGAAAAAGAAGAAAGTCTACGCGCACAAATCAAACAGATTATTGGCGCCCATGGCTCCAAAATGATGAGTAATCATAATCCATTCCCGATGCCCAATCGGCTTTGGGTATTTCTTCTCGCTAAAAACGAAATCGACCCTTCGGGCCGTTGGCACGACCTAGCCGGAAAAAGCCTGAACAAATTAGTTAATACCCTCATTAACGACCGGTATGAAGTCAAAGGCAAAACCACGTTCAAAGAGGAATTTGTGACGGCTGGCGGAGTGGATTTGGCTGAAATTAATGTGAATACGATGGAAAGTACCGTGTGCCCAGGTATGTTTTTTGCCGGTGAAGTAATGGATATCGATGGAATCACCGGTGGTTTTAATTTTCAATCGGCCTGGACAACGGGATTTATTGCGGGCAAAAACGTGGGGAATAATCCGGATACTAAATCCGATAAATAAAATCTCCAACCACTTAATAAAAAAGTGGTGGAATTACACTTTAAATGGTTCATTTTGCGGAGTAAATTGATCGAATTCCATGGGATTTTGCCAACTGAAGCATTTGATTATTGCGCTCCTTTTGTGCCAAATTTCATTTGGCCAAGAAGTATATCAAGGTGTTTTTAAGCGCTATAATGCTCTTGAACTAGGCGGCGGTTCCGCCAATTACATCGGCGATCTTGTTCCTTGGAAGGCATTTCCCACCATGGGCCCTAAAACAGCAGGTTTTAACGTCCGAATAGGCTTGAATCGATACTATACACAGAAATTTTCTGGAAAATTTAGCTATCAGCTATCCCAACTAAACACTGATGACAATGAATATATCGCGAATGGAAAGTTTGGGGGTAATTTTATTCGAAACTTACATTTTCAAAATTACGTCCATGAGCTGAGTGCACAAGGCGCCTTTCATTTCCAGAGAACTCGAAGTAATGTGTTAAAAAGGCAGCGTATACGCACCCAAGTACATGGTGGTTTGAGCTTGATTTTCCATACACCTTTCGCTCGGCCTATGGTTTCATTAGCCTCGAATACTCCCCAACAAAAAAAATGGCAAAATCTAGCCGCTGTAAATACAGAAGGAAAAGATTATTCCCGATTTATTTTGGCCATACCCATAGGTCTTAGCCTACAAACAAAACTGAGTGACCAATTTGACCTAGGCCTAACCTCAACGGTTCATTTTACATTTTCAGATTATCTAGATGACGTATCAGATAATCGAAGTAACATGTCCATTACGCCAAAGAGTGATTTTTTTGATCGGAGTTTGGAGCCATTCGGTGCAAATACCTTGCGCAATCGAATACCTATTTTACCTAACGAAAATAGCTCATTCGCGAAAAAAGGAAATGACCTTTTTATCAGTACGCAAATCCAACTTATTTACCACATCAGGAAAGGAAATACGTTTAACCAATTGAATAACTAGCATCTATGAAAAAACTAGGGTTATGGATTTTGGTGATCATGTTATCAATCTCAGGTTGCAAGGAGGAGATTTACAAATTTCCTGTTCAGGTGCTTACTCAGGATGCAAAAAAAATAAAGGCAACCTCTGTGCAAGCTGAGGCAATATTTATCAATCCAAGTGAGGAATCCATCACCGAAAAAGGATTCTATTATGCCAAAAATGATACTTCATCTCGCATTCTAGAGAATAAAGTTATCGTTGCTGATACTGGGTTTTCCAAGACACTCATGTCCTTGCAAGCCAATACTGAATACTCCTATTTTGCTTTTGCAAAAACGGCGTCAAATGATGTGCACGGACCTGTAAAACGATTTAAAACCTTAGCTTTTCAGGCACCTACTTTAACCACCTCGGACGTCAAAAACATACTCATTACCACGTGTTTGGCCGGTGGAAACATTTCCTACGACGGAGGCAAACCGGTCGTTGACCGTGGCGTTTGTTTGAGTTTATCCGCCAACCCAACCATCCAAGATATACGCATTCAGATTGGTCAAGGGGAGGGAGATTATGGAATTGTCATTACGAAGTTAAAACCGTTTACGACCTATTTTATTCGCGCGTATGCCATTAATGAAATTGGCATATCTTATGGAAACGAACTCAGCTTTAAAACGCAGGACTATCGGCCAGTTACCTTACGTACCTTGGATCCGGAAGCAGTCCAAATTTTTGAAGCAACATTAGGTGGCGAAACTCAAGATGCTGGTGGAGGAGAAATAATTCAACGGGGCATTTGCTTGAGCAGAACACCCAACCCAACAATCGAGGACACCCGATTTACGTCGAGCACGAATGGCTTAGGGATGTATAAAATCGTGGTGAGTTCCTTGGTCGAAAACACAAAATACCATGTGCGCGCCTTCGCCCAAAATGAAAAAGGATATGCCTACGGTGAGGACAAAATATTCCAAACACAAGATATTCGTTTGCCCAAAGTAGAAACAACGAATGTGTCAAATGAAACATTTTCAAGTGCCAATATAAGCGGAAAGCTTTTGGATGATGGTGGTGTTCCCATTATTGAACTAGGATTTTGTTACAGCAAACAACCTAATCCGGATATCAATGACGCTATTGCCCTATCGCCCAATTTGAACCTCTTTCTCAAAAATTTGGAAGATGGAACGACTTATTATATCAGGGCATTTGCAAAAAACAGAAAGGGAATTGGGTACGGTGAGACCATTTCATTTAAGACTATTGGCTATACATTTGCTGAAGTATTTACGCATGAAATCACGACGTATACGACCAATTCAGCGGAGGTGAATGGAAAAGTAATTTCGGAAGGGAATACACCAGTGACGGAACGCGGAATCTGTTGGGGCACGAATCGCAACCCTACAATCGAAAATACGAAAATTACTGCCGGCAGTGGCCCAGGCTCTTTTGGTTATACGTTTAGGAATTTAGTAGAGGGTCAAGTTTACTATGCACGTGCTTATGCCATCAATCAAAAAGGGGTAGCCTATGGGGAAGAACGCAGTGTTCGCATAAAAGTCACCCCGCCACCTGTTGTTTCAAATCCGGGTGCGGGTAGTTCGGGTGGATCTAGTGGAACGCCGCCAAGTTCGGGGGGAGGTACTAGTGGGAGTTCAGGTGGGTCAAGCAGTACGCCGCCGAGTCAATTAACAAATGATTGTGGTTTGAAGACCACAAATACGGTTGCTAGTAATGTACGAATTGGAGATCGAATTCAAGGGGGGATAATTACATATATCTTTCAGCCTGGTGACCCAGGATATATCGCAGGACAAGTTCACGGGTTGATCGCAGCGCCGGCAGATATAGGTCAACCAAGTTTTGGATTATCTTTTGGGTGTCCAGGAATTAGCGCTAATACGAGTACTTCATTAGGTTCAGGGTGTCAAAATACAATCAATAGCTACAATTCTTGTCTAAGAGACTCGCGTGCTGCAAAAGCGTGTTTAGAATATTCAAATGAAGGATATGAAGATTGGTTTTTGCCGAGTTGGCAAGAACTTTTAAAATTAAAACTTATCGCAAATATTATAGGAGGAACTGGAGGCAATTACTGTTCTTCATCTGAAGCAGATGCATTCACTGTAAAAACAACGCCAATATATATACCGTACACAGGCGGTAATTCAGAAGAGGTTTTTTATACAGATATTCCTAAAGGAGCTGTGTTGTTAGTTAGACCCGTGCGCTACTTCTAAAACAAAAACCCTCCCCGAAAATCAGGGAGGGTTTATTTAATCCTAGTTCTAATTTATTGTCTTATATCAAAGATCTCATTGAGATCAAAATATGCGTATCAGGCCAATTTGAAGAGTACAAAGAAATAGCAGAATGGCTACTTTTCAAAATTTACGGATGCAGATGCAAAAAAAATCCAAAAGCCAAAGGTTCGCAATTAAAATGCATTACCATTAAATAAACGAAATTATTGCGTTTAACAAAAAATACCAAACCGAAGTTTGGGATTTAAACGGACTGTGATAAAAACTATAAAGCAAATAGGTCTTTATCCCCAAAGGCTTTTCATGCGGATAATTTCCGGTCATCGCGCCCATCACATAAATTTCATGGTGAAAAGAAATAGCTTGAAAATGATGAAATTCGAAGGGCGCATCAGCCACAAATTCCCAGCGATTTTGTTTTGGATAATAAGCATCCACTGGCCGTTTTCCTCGCCCACCTAGCGCATAAAATACTCCATCGCAATTGACAAATGCACTTTCGTGTCGCTTAGTGCCACTCGCTTGAACTTCTACGGCGCTCCATGTCCCGGAAGGAATTTGACCAAAGAGACTAAATGAGCTAACGAAAACGAAAAGTAAAGTTAATTTCATAGGTATAGGTTTTTTCTAAAAGTAACGATTGCCTGTTTAAATCAGGATATTAAATTTGTTAAAATTTTATTAGATTCGTAACCTTAATAATAGGTACTATGCAAAAGAAATTAATTGGATTAAGTTTATTACTCGTGGGCTCTTTGAGCGTCATGTCCTTACGTACGCAACCTGCCGAAGAAGCTCCCGCTGAAAAAACTTACACGCAATATTGTGCATCTTGTCACGGTGAAAAAGTAGAGGCCTTCGTAGACCGCCAATGGAAGCATGGGAATACCAAAGCGCAAATTTTAGCAAGTATTTCGAATGGATATCCAGAGTTAGGTATGCCTACTTGGAAAGAGACAATTTCAGCGAAAGAAATTGAAAAACTAGCGGATTTAATTGTTGAGAATTTGGCTGGAGTGGAACAATATAAGTTCGCCAACAAGCCTACCTCGAATGTATTTCAATCAGAGGGGATGCGCGTGGAATTGGATACGATTGCCACAGGATTTGATAGTCCGTGGGGTTTTGCTCAACTACCTAGTCTTGAGTATTTAATTTCTGATAGGTCTGGAAAACTATATTTGGTAGATCAAAAGAAAAATAAAACGCTTGTTTCCGGGACGCCTCAAGTTATGTCCAAAAGTCAAGGTGGATTATTAGATGTTGTTTTGCACCCACAATATGCATCGAATGGTTGGGTCTACATGTCGTATTCCAAATTCAAAACAGAAGGTGGCAAAACCTTAACTTCAACGGCAATCGTCCGTGGAAAAATCAAGAATAATGCTTGGGTTGAATCGCAAGAGATTTTTGAAGCCTTGCCGTATACGCCTACGTTCCATCACTTTGGATCGCGTTTGGCCTTCGATAAAAAGGGGATGTTATTTTTCAGTGTGGGAGAACGTGGCATGGAAAAAGTATTTCCACAGGCATTAGATAATGATAATGGGAAAATTCACCGGATGTTTGATGATGGACGTATTCCGGCCGACAACCCTTATTCTAAATCAGCTCATCCAAGTGTTTATTCGTACGGACAGCGTAATCCGCAGGGATTGACGTTGAATCCAACAACCGGTGCGATTTGGGAAACGGAACATGGTCCTCGCGGTGGGGATGAAATTAATATCATTCAGGCAGGAAAAAACTACGGTTGGCCTACCATCACCTATGGCATCAACTACGATGGCAAACCGATATCTGCTATTTCGAAAAAAGATGGCATGGAGCAGCCGATTTCATATTGGATTCCATCGATTGCTCCTTCGGGATTAGCTTTTATTGACAGTAACAAATATCCAGCATGGAAGGGTAATTTGATGGTTGGTTCTTTGCGATTCAACTACTTAAACCGATGTGTGATTAAAGACAACAAAGTTGTTAAGCAAGAAAAGGTGCTCGTCAATTTAGGAAGAATGCGTAATGTCAAAATGGGGGTTGATGGCTTTTTGTATGTAGCTACTGAAAACCCAGGGATGGTATTTAGGGTTCGACCATAAGTCTCTATTGAATTAAATGTAAGCGCTGCCGCGAGTCTAAGGATTTCGGCAGCATTTTTTTTCGACAATGATAGAGTAAACAAAATTCAAATGGTTTATACTGATGAGAATTAGGAATATAGAAAAAAACAAATGCGTTAAAAATCCGTTAAATTGCCAACATTAAACCCGACCATATATGTCAACAAAAATACAACGCCATGAATTCTTGAAATCTTTGGGCTTTAAAGGAGCTTCTTTACTAGCTGTTTATTGCGGTGCTGCCAGTTTAAGCTCATGTGAAAACGAATCTGTAGGTCCTGCATCAGCCATTGACTTTACCCTTGATTTATCAAACGCAGCCTATTCGGTACTTAATACAGTGGGCAAATATGTGATCTACAATCAAGTTGTTGTTGCGCGTGTATCATCAACGAGCTTTGCTGCGGTAACGCAAATTTGCTCACATGAGGGCCGGGCGCAAGTGATATTTAATGGCACTAACTTTTTTTGCACGGCACATGGGGCGACTTTTAGTATGACGGGGGCACCAACGTCTGCTGTAACAAACAAAGCGATAGCTTCCTATAAAACGGCTCTTTCGGGCACAACTTTACGTGTATATGCATAGGTTTCTCCTATTATGTGGACTGCTGAGTTCTTTTCAACTTGTTGCGCAAGATGACTTGTTGGCCATGCTAGAAAAAGAAGATGCAAAAAAGCCAACTTACACCTTGGCAACATTTAAAGCTTCCCGGTTGATCAATGGACAATCGGTTGAAACGATCGCTAAGCAGCATGTGAATTTTTGGATCTCTCATCGGTTTGGGGCGATTAATTCTGGATTTATAGATAATTTTTTTGGCCTGGATGAGGCGCGTATTCGTTTGGGATTGGAATATGCTATTACGGATAATTTACTGGTGGGTGCTGGTCGGTCTACCATTGAAAAAACGTATGATACCTATGCAAAATACAAGGTGCTCCGGCAATCGAATAAGATGCCGGTAACGGTAACGGCTTTTGGTAGTGTGGCGAGTAATACGATGAAAACGGGATATACGATGGAATCAGGAACGGTGATGCGATTTTACAATAATCTGCAACGCCAAAGCTACCTCGGCCAAGTATTGATTGCCCGTAAGTTTTCGGATAAGTTATCCCTACAAGTGATGCCCACGATTTTACATACTAATTTAGCAGAAAGCGTTTATATGGAAAATACGCAGGCGGCGATGGGATTTGGGGGACGCTATAAACTGAATAATCGCTTAAGCGTGTCAGCTGAGTATTATTATAATCTGGTTGACAAGTCAGCATTTGAAGAATCGGCTGGTCAAAATTACCCATATCATAATTCGTTGGCCATCGGCTTTGACATTGAAACGGGCGGTCACGTATTTCAATTACACCTAAGTAATTCGCGGGGGATGATTGAGAAACATTTTATAGGTCAAACGATAGGAGCCTGGGAAAATGGAGACATATTTTATGGCTTCAATATTGCACGAACATTTAGTTTCGAACCAAAAATTAAGAAACAATGAAATACCTAATCACGCTAATGTTTGTTTGCCTTACCTGGGCGGCAAATGCCCAATTATTCACCACGCAGACGGGTGAAATTTCGTTTTTCTCAAAGACTCCGATGGAGGATATTGATGCGGTTAATAAGCAAGTGGGAAGCATTATTAATTCCGCGACCAATGAAGTTGCTGTTCAGATGCGCGTGACTAGTTTCATCTTTCCAAATAAGTTGATGCAAGAGCATTTCAACGAAAATTACTTGGAGACTGATAAATTCCCTTCAGCTACGTTCAAGGGTAAAATTAAGGAGTCCATTGATTTAAAAGTCGCGGGTACGTATACGGTTACGGCGATGGGTACGGCAACGATTCATGGCGTTTCGCGTCCGGTTGAATTGAAGGGTACGTTGGTTTCAACTGGTAAAAATTTAGTCTTAACGTGCCAGTTTGATATACATTTGGATGAATACAAAATAGATATTCCTAAAATCGTATTTAAGAAAATTGCTGAAGTCATCAAAGTAAAGGGTAATATGTCGTATACCTTACGATAGATGAAACACCTACTTCTTTTGGGTCTTGATCATTGAATTCCTCGGCGCAGTTTATCAAGAAATAGGTGAAAAAGTTGGTGATTAATCCTCCTTCATGCTGATTACATTAAATTATCAATAAGTAGATAGACTATGTCACTTGTTTACTCGTTTACTAACGCTGCCGGGGTCTACGACCCCGGCAGCGTTTACCCAATTTGACAAATATTACACAAAAGGAAATCGGGGCAGATTGTAAGGAAGAAAGGTGTCAAATTAAGTAAATTAGTAACATCTACGTCTTTAATACTCAAACACCCCCAAACCTATGACAAATCAAAACAACTCCCGCCGGGATTTTCTAAAAAATTCCGCCCTATTCACAGCAGCTGCTGCATTTCCCACTATTTTACACGGTAGAAACGCCGGCGAGAAAGTTAAACTTGCCTGTATAGGTATCGGTAATCAAGGTGGATCTGATGTCATGTCCTTATTCAACACAGGACTGGCTGAGATCGTTGCACTTTGTGATGTAGACATGGGTGCTCCTCAAACACTAAAAGTGTTGGAAAAATTTCCAAACGTTCCGCGTTTTCAAGATTTCCGCAAGATGTTTGACCAAATGGGCAATCAGATTGAGGCGGTGGCAATCGGTGTTCCAGATCACTCCCATTTTCCTATTACCATGATGGCCCTCGGCTTAGGCAAACATGTATTCGTTGAAAAACCGATGGCTCGTACCTTCCAGGAAATTGAACTCATGATGGCTGCCGCTAAAAAGCATCCTAAATTAGTTACCCAAATGGGAAACCAAGGTCACTCGGAGGCTAATTTCTTCCAATTTAAAGCATGGAAAGAAGCAGGTATCATCAAAGATGTTACCTCTATGACTGCACACATGAACTCCCCACGCAGGTGGCATGGTTGGGATCCAAACATCAAAAGCTTCCCAGCGGCAGAACCTATTCCATCTACATTAGACTGGGATATTTGGCAAGGAGTAGCGCAAACACATGATTATCAGAAGGATTTTGTTAATGGCCAATGGCGCTGCTGGTTCGATTATGGTCTGGGCGCATTGGGAGATTGGGGCGCACATATTATGGATACCGCACATGAATTTTTGGAATTGGGATTACCGACCGAGATAAATATGCTTCGCGCCGACGGCCATAATGCCTTTTTCTATCCGATGTCGTCAACCATCCAATTCAAATTCCCAAAACGCAAGGACATGCCCGCTATGGACATTACATGGTATGATGGTTTAAATAACCTTCCATCTGTTCCTCAAAACTATGGGACAACCGAATTAGATCCGAATATTCCGCCGGCTAGTAATGGTAAAATCCAACCGGCTAAATTGAATCCGGGAAAGATTATTTATGGTAAAGATTTAACGTTCAAAGGAGGGTCTCATGGTTCATCATTATCCATTTTAGGTGATGCAGCCAAAGATTTGAAATTACCTGAAGTACAAAAAAGCCCTTCCAACCATTATGCCAATTTTCTCAAGGGCTGTATGGGGCAAGAACAAACGCGTTCACGATTTGAAATTGCTGGACCATTGAGTCAAGTGTTTGCACTAGGGGTATTGGCCCAACGGTTAAATGCGAAATTGACATTCGATCGCAACACAAAAAAAATCACGAATAACGCTTTGGCGAACAAATTACTTGCCGGTCCTGAGCCAAGAAAAGGCTGGGAACAATATTATAAAATCTAGTTTCGTCCGTAAATATTCGGATAAAATTTGATTTGGCCATTGGCATCAAAATCAACCAAACTATACCAAATCACCAGTGGAATAGATCGGTTGATTTTGATGTATCTCGGCGTCAAATATGAATAGGCCGCCGTAACATCTAAGGTATCCACCGCCTTGGAATGGGGCTTGAGTAAAAACCGTCCCAAATCAATTGGGCGCTCAACACGGATGCAACTATGACTATAAAAGCACTTCTCATTTTTAAATAATTTTTTCTCCGACGTATCATGTAAGTACATCCGAAACGGATTGTCAAACTGAAACTTCATGATGCCCAATGTATTCCATTTGCCCGAACGCTGACGCATTTCATAAGGGAAATAATTAGCGTTTAAGCGTGACCAAGGCACCTTTTCAGGCGCAACCTTTCTCCCCTTTGTATCAAATATTTCTAAATGACTAGCATAAAAATACCGTATATTTTTACGAATCTCCGGAACTAATTCCTCTACACTAATACTCCGGGGTACATTCCAATACGGCGTAATGATCAAGTTTTTCATCGGACTTACTAACAATTTAGACGGCCTTGAAGCTTTACCTACCACCACGCGCATGGAGGCCTTTTCCACCTGACCATCATATGCCCGTAAAATTGTCGATGGAATATTGACCAAAACAACGGATCGATTTTGGCGCAAGGTGCTAAGCCAACGGTATTCATTGACGGCTTTGATGAGTAAGTCCTTTTTTTCGTCTGAGATATTCACTGAATCACGAAGCATGACCAAAAACCGAACCACTTCAGACGATCAATTAATTAGATGGTTAGCTAATGATTTAAAATTTGATGTCAGATTAATATTTTTACGATCAATTTTTAAGCCTTGGTAGAATAGATTAGGTTTTCGATTTCCATCGCGTAGATCTTTAAAAAAAGATTGGGCAACGGCGTAAATTGCAACAGAATCTAAAGGCTTTTGCCTCAAAATCATTGAATCCAATTTAAGGTGATTGTAATCGGCGGTAAGCAAAGCCAATGATGGAGCGGAATGAATTAGACTATCTAATATATTTATGCTTGCAAAGGATAAGGTAGTAGGTTGACTGGATGATGGAAAAGCAAAAGCCAAAAAGCAAAAAAATAAACACATTTGTTTCAAAATCATTCACCAATGTACCCATTAATTAGTGGTTTAGTCCGAAAAATAAATAATGTCTGATTACCTATTTTAAATGCGCAATGTTCAGTCGGCCTGATTTACTCACCTTTAATTTTAAATTTGCTTGCACAACAACAGAGTCTAGCAAAGCTGCTTTTATACGTTTTCCTGTTGGTACAACTTTTTGGCTTGCGGCATACAACGCTACCGCACCAGTCACATGAGCCGCAGAAAGCGAGGTACCAGAGGATGGCGCATACGCGGAAGCTCCTGTTTTTGGCGGAATCGTTGTGTAAATTCCCACGCCCGGGGCTACTAGGTCGACGGCCGATAAACCGTAACTCGAAAAAGAAGCAAGGGTGCCAGTTGACGTTGAGGCGCCAACCGAAATAATATTTTCAAGTAAAAAACTGGCTGGATAAAATGGAGTCACTTCTAAATTTGTCGCATTATTACCCGCCGCCGCCACGAAAAGGATATCCGCTTTTTCCGCTAGGCCAATAGCTTGAAATAAACTTTGAGAGTAGGAACTAGACCCCCAAGAGGCATTAATCGCAACTATGTTGATACCTTGATTTAGTTTCAATTCAACCAAATAACTAATGGATTTAATTGCATTTGAAATTGTACCACCCGCACTGCCAATAAATTTAACTGGAATCATGGTAACGTTCCAATTAATACCAACAATTCCTTTGGCATTACCCCCGACAGCCCCTATAACTCCGGCAACCTGCGTACCATGCTCATCTTGAGGACCATCAAAGACAGAATTATTACCTCCATCAAAGTCCCAACCCGAAACATCATCCAAAAAACCATTTCGATCATCATCAAATTTGTTGACTGTATCCTTCGTATTTACCCACATGTTACCTAACAAATCCTCATGTTGAACCATAATACCTGCATCCAAAATGCCAACATAGATCTTTTTAGAACCCAATAACCCTTTGGACCAAGCAATCGAAGCATCCGTTCCATAAACACCATTCATATTCCAAAGTAGGTTCGATTTAAAATAAGGATCATCGCTTACCGTAACCGCCTGGACAATAAAATTAGGTTCGATGTATTGTAACTCCTTGAATTCCTTTGCTTTCGTTAAAACTTCAGTTGTTTTAAGGGGAATTTCGAGCACATAAATACCCGTACTGTCGCCATAATACTTCATCGCTTTCGTGAAAATGAATTCTGATATGGACGCTGAAAATGACTTAAAAATAGAATCACGTCGAGCAACAGATACAGGAACTCGAAATTTGACCAAAAACTGATTTGGAACAAATTCTCCAGCAACCTGAAATGAATCTACTGGGGAAACGATGGGATTTGTTTTATTAAGTATAGTTGGGTTCTCGAGAAAATTTAATTCGTTACATGAAAATATACAAAAAGAAAGAAGTAAAATAAGTAAATTTTTCATGCGCGCAGATGTTGTTAAGACCTAGAGTAAAATAACATGCTTGCAAGTAAGTTCGCAAATCGATTCTGTACCAAAATCACGAAATTTAAAAATCTAGTACAAGAAAAATTAAGTACTATTACGCTTAAAGCCTGACGGAGATTCGCCACTAAACTTCTTAAATACACGAATAAAATAAGATAAACTTTCAAATCCTGATGCTACACAAGTCTCATTCACATTACTGCCTTGTAATAAAAGCTTTTGGGCATAACGGATACGATATTGGTTTACAAAATCAGTATAGGTCAAATGAGTTGCTTTTTTAAAATATCGGCAAAAAGCAGGAACAGATAAACTTATGTGTTCTGCGATATTATGCGTGTTAATTGGCTCCAAAAAATGCGTATCAACATATTGATACACCTGATGTATACGCGTTTGCTTCTTAAAAACCAATGCATTCGCAACAGGTCGCGCACCCAATTCCATGTATTCAGCACTCGCGGCTAAATCTTGAAAGATGCCCATCAACTCTACAAATTGACTAAATCGGTCTAAATGATGTAGCTTTTTTAACCTATCTCCAGCTATCCGCTTCGTCTCACCCGTAAATGCCAAACCCTGTTTTGCCCGAGCAACAAGTTCTACAACCTGACTTAATTCTGGAATTCGTGCCAAACCTTGTTCAAAATAATCCGCCGGAAACTGAATCACCACGGTCTCCACCGTCGCTTTTACTCCATAATCAAAATTCAAATGTGGAATATACGACCCGATCAGAGCCAAATCACATCCTTCATAGGTAGCTAAATGATCCCCAATATGGCGAATACCATTTTCTGCTTCTACGTAAACCAACTCAATCTCCGGATGAAAATGCCAATAAAACACCTCGTTTAAATTAGGTGTATGCAAAAATCGAAACGAACTATCCGCATCAGGACGGATGGACTCCAAAGCTATTTTCATACCTAAATTTACCAATTTAATGTATATGTCAAATTAAATTATCAATACAGGTCAAAAATTGGCGAATAGAATGAAATTCACCTATCAATAAATAGTCGAAATTTGATTCATCAAAAACAAACTGCATGCAAACGAAAATCCCCAATAATGCCCATTATGAAATTCCTGGCAACCCATCTACTGCAAAAAGTAGCGCACTCAAACTGAATGATCGAAAAAACGGTCGTGCACTTCGTATGTTAAGCGATGAAGATTGGACGTTTTGGATAACGAATGGCTACGTGGTTATCAAACAGGCAGTTCTGCGCGAACAAGCGTTAAAAACAGCCGATTTTTTATGGGAATTTGAGGAAAAAGATCCCCATGATCCAGCTACCTGGTACACCGCCCCACGTGCAGAAATGAAAATGAAAGAGTTAGCAGGTACGGGCATGGTAGAATGCTACAATAATCAATTATTATGGGATAATCGATCGCAGCAACGCGTTTATGACGCCTTTGTTGATATTTGGGGAACTGAAAAACTTTGGGTCACCATTGACCGAGCCAATCTGAACTTTCCAATCCGACCGGGCCACGAATACAAAGCCTTTATACATTGGGATTATGACCCAGAAACAAAGCCGGTCAATGTACAAGGGGTACTCGCTTTAGCGGACCAACTCGACGAAAACATGGGAGGATTTCAGTGCATCCCTGAATTATTTCGTTCCTACGATACCTGGAAATTAACCCAACCCGAAGACCGCGACCGCTTCAAACCGGATATCACCGGTTTTACCCCCACAAAAGTCAAGTTGGCAGCCGGTGATTTATTAATCTTCAACAGCACGCAGCCACATGGCATTCGGGCAAATAACAGCGACAAGGTACGCTGTGCCCAATATATATCCATGATGCCAGCTGAAGAGGACAATGCTTCATTGAAAGATTGGCGCATCAACTCCTGGAAAGACCGCATAGCTCCCGAGGGATATGCATTTCCAGGCGACCCTAGGAAATGGGAACAAACAAAATACACTACTGCCGAACTAAATGAACTGGGTAGAAAAATTCTAGGCCTCGATGCTTGGTAAAGCATTTTTGACCTCAAATCAAGTTCTTGATTTTAAATTTAGGACGGGATCAAAATCCCCCATTTCCCCCTAACCTTTGGCAATCCTTAAAGGTTTGCCAAAGGTACAGGTTCGGAATTTGAAAAATCGAAAATTGGAACGAAATCCAAGAAGCTGGAGAAAAAAATCAGTTTTTAAAATGCCAAAAAATTCCCAAAACACTACCTTTGGCAATCCTCCAAGGTTTGCCAAAGGTAAGGGGACTCTTTTCTTTTAGCCGCTTTTCACCTACTTTTGATTTCGATGAGCGCAAAGAATCCGAAGGTATTTTTTATTACCCCTCCATTTACCCAATTAAATACGCCATATCCAGCAACGGCTTATTTAAAGGGATTTATGAATACGAAAGGATTGGCATCTTGTCAGGCCGACCTAGGTTTGGAGGTTATCCTACAACTTTTTTCAAAAACAGGACTCCAACAATTATTTGAATACATTGAAGGCTCTGGACAAAAACTCAATGCAAATGGAGCGCGTATGCTCCGACTCAAAAAGTCTTACCTGCGAACCATCGAACCGGTTATTTCCTTTTTGCACGACAAAAATCCAACAATGGCGCACGTCATTGCCGAACAGAATTACCTACCTGAGGCATCCCGCTTTCAACAAATAACGGATTTAGAATGGGCCTTTGGCAGTATGGGAACACGAGATAAAGCGCGGCATTTGGCAACACTTTACCTAGAAGATATTTCAGATTTAATCATAGAGGCCATTGATCCACATTTTGGTTTCAGCCGCTATGCTGAAAGACTAGGTAGGTCAGCTTCAACATTTCATGAATTACACCAAGCACTTGATGCACCTCTTACATATATCGATGAATTATTGGTGGCACAATTAGAGACCAAAATCCAACAAGAAAAACCCGATCTGGTCGCCATAACTGTACCCTTCCCCGGCAATTTATACAGCGCACTACGCTGTGGACAATGGCTAAAAAAACACCATCCACACATTAAAGTGGCATTGGGTGGGGGCTATGCAAATACTGAATTGCGCTCCGTACAAGAACCCCGCGTATTTGAATTTGTCGACTTTATTACGCTCGACGACGGAGAAACGCCTTTGATGAATCTTTTGGAACATCTACAAGGCAATCGAGAATTGAAAGATTTGAAACGAACCTTTTGCTGCGTCGATGGAACCGTTACCTACTTGAATGGATCGAAGGATTCTGACGTGAAACAAAAAGATGTGGGCACCCCAGATTACACAGGTTTACCATTAGAAAACTATTTGTCGGTGATCGAAATTGCAAACCCCATGCACCGCTTGTGGAGTGATGGCCGATGGAATAAATTGACCTTAGCACATGGCTGTTATTGGGGTAAATGTACCTTTTGTGACATCTCATTATCTTATATCAAAGACTACGAATTCACCTCGGCACCCCTGTTGGTTGACCGAATTGAAGCCATGATTGCCCAAACCGGCAACAATGGTTTTCATTTTGTAGATGAGGCTGCACCGCCGGCATTGATGCGTGATGTGGCATTGGAAATTATCCGCAGGGATTTGACGGTTGTTTGGTGGACAAATATTCGATTTGAGAAGAGTTTTACGAAGGATTTATGCCAACTGCTGGTGAGGTCAGGCTGCATTGCCGTTTCGGGTGGATTGGAAGTTGCCTCCAACCGATTATTGACATTAATTGACAAAGGCGTTACGGTCGAACAAGTGGCTCAGGTAGCTGATCATTTTACACAAGCAGGCATTTTAGTGCATGCTTACTTGATGTATGGCTTTCCTACACAAACCGCACAAGAAACGGTTGATTCGCTGGAAGTTGTTCGCCAATTCATTGAAAA
>NZ_CBAUBA010000023.1:0-42996 GCF_964796385.1 Aquirufa sp.
AAAAATACGGCTTTAGATAAATCAATTACTGACAATAAATCATTGGCTGATGCCAAAGATGTAGCGCTAGACAAATCAATTAATGACAATAAGTCGGCTCAGGATACAAAAAATCAATCGTTAGATAAGTCAATTGCTGATAATAAATCATTGGCTGATGCTAAAGATGTAGCGCTAGATAAATCAATTAATGACAATAAGTCGGCTCAGGACACTAAAAATGCGGCTTTAGATAAGTCTATTGCTGATAATAAGTCTGCACAGGATACGAAAAATGCAGCTTTAGATAAGTCAATTGCAGATAATAAATCATTGGCTGATACCAAGGATGCAGTCCTAGATAAATCAATTACTGACAATAAGTCGGCTCAGGATACAAAAAATCAATCGTTAGATAAATCAATTGCTGATAATAAGTCTGCTCAGGATACAAAAAATACGGCTTTAGATAAGTCTATTGCAGATAATAAATCATTGGCTGATGCCAAAGATGTAGCGCTAGATAAATCAATTAATGACAATAAGTCTGCACAGGATACGAAAAATACGGCTTTAGATAAATCAATTACTGACAATAAATCATTGGCTGATGCCAAAGATGTAGCGCTAGACAAAGCAATCAATGATAATAAATCAGCCCAGGATACAAAAAATGCATCCATAGATAAGTCTATTGCAGATAATAAATCATTGGCTGATGTCAAAGATGCAGCGCTAGATAAAGCGATCAATGATAATAAGTCGGCTCAGGATACAAAAAATCAATCGTTAGATAAGTCAATTGCTGATAATAAGAAATTAAGTGATGATAAAGAAGATGCGTTAGACAAAGCTATCTATGATAACAAATCGGCACAAGAATTAAGAAATTCTGATCTAGATTCCAAAATTGCGAGTAATGTAACGCTAATCAATAGTAATAAGACTAGCCAGGACTCAAAAAACACAGAATTCGATGGTAAGTTTACAACTCAGGCAACTGCCTTAGCAACAGAGAAAGCAGATCGCGAAGCAGCTGTTATTGCTGAGCGAGTTGCTCGAGTTGCTGGATTAGATACTGAGAAAAAGGATCGTGAAGATGCAATATCGAGTTTATCTCTTGCAAATGGAGATGTTAAAACCGCTATTGAGACTGAGCGCCTTGCTCGTGTAGCTGCCCTAGCAACAGAAAAAGCAGAACGTGAAGCAGCAATGTTAGCTAATAAGGCTACTCAAGACGCTAAGAATACTGAATTAGATTCTAAAATTGCGAGTAATGTAACGCTAATCAATAGCAATAAGACTAGCCAGGATTCAAAAAACACAGAATTCGATGGTAAGTTTACGACTCAGGCAGCTGCAATTACAGCAGAAACTTCAGCTCGTACGGCTGCCCTAGCAACAGAAAAAGCAGAACGTGAAGCAGCAATGTTAGCTAATAAGGCTACTCAAGACGCTAAGAATACTGATCTAGATTCCAAAATTGCGAGTAATGTAACGCTTATCAATAGCAATAAGACTAGCCAGGAATCAAAAAACACAGAATTCGATGGTAAGTTTACAACGCAGGGAACTGCGATTGCAGCTAATGGATCTGCTATTGCAGTCAATGGATCTGCTATTGCAGCCAACAAATCTGCTCAAGATTCTAAGAACACAGAAATTGATGGCAAGTTTACAACGCAGGGTTCTGCGATTGCAGCTAACGCAACATTGATAAATAGCAACAAATCTGCTCAGGATTCAAAGAACACAGAAATCGATGGCAAGTTTACAACGCAGGGATCAGCTATTGCAGCCAACAAATCTGCTCAAGATTCTAAGAACACAGAAATCGACGGCAAGTTTACAACGCAGGGAACTACTATTGCAGCCAACAAATCTGCTCAGGATTCTAAGAACACAGAAATCGATGGCAAGTTTACAACGCAGGGTTCTGCGATTGCAGCTAACGCAACATTGATAAATAGCAACAAATCTGCTCAAGATTTCAAGAACACAGAAATCGATGGCAAGTTTACAACGCAAGGAACTGCGATTGCAGCTAATGGATCTGCTATTGCAGCCAATGGAACTGCTATTGCAGCTAATAAATCTGCTCAAGATTCTAAGAATTCAGTTTACGAGGGCAAGTTTTCAACCCAGGAAACTGCTATAGCTGCCAATGGAACTGCTATTGCAGCTAATAAATCTGCTCAAGATTCTAAGAACACAGAAATCGACGGCAAGTTTACAACGCAGGGATCTGCTATAGCTGCTAATGAAACCGCTATTTCAGCAAATAAATCTGCACAAGATTCTAAGAATTCAGTTTACGAAGGCAAGTTTACAACACAGGAAACGGCTGTAGCTGCCAATGGAACTGCTATTGCAGCTAATAAATCTGCACAAGATTCCAAGAATTCAGTTTACGAGGGTAAGCTTACAACCCAGGAAACTGCTATTACAACCAACAAATCTGCACAAGATTCCAAGAATTCAGTTTACGAGGGCAAGTTTACGACTCAAGAAACTGCTATTTCAGCCAATGGAACTGCTATTACAACCAACAAATCTGCACAAGATTCCAAGAACACAGAAATCGATCGCCAGTTTACAACGCAGGGATCTGCGATTGCAGCTAACGCAACTTTAATCAATAGCAACAAAGCTGCACAAGATTCTAAGAATTCAGTTTACGAGGGCAAGTTTACGACTCAAGAAACAGCTATTGCTGCCAATGGAACTACTATATCAGCCAACAAATCTGCACAAGATTCTAAGAACACTGAAATAGATGGTAAGTTTACAACGCAGGGATCTGCTATTGCAGCCAACAAATCTGCTCAAGATTCTAAGAATTCAGTTTACGAGGGCAAGTTTTCAACCCAGGAAACTGCTATTTCAGCCAATGGAACTGCTATTACAGCCAACAAATCTGCACAAGATTCCAAGAATTCAGTTTACGAGGGTAAGTTTGCAACCCAGGAAACTGCTATTTCGGCCAATGGAACTGCCATTGCTACCCAAGGAACTACTATTGCAGCCAACAAATCTGCACAAGATTCTAAGAATTCAGTTTACGAGGGCAAGTTTACGACTCAGGAAACTGCTATTTCAGACAACAAATCTGCACAAGAAGCTAAGAATTTAGTTTTCGAAGGTAAGTTCACAACCCAGGCAACTACTATTGCCGCTCAAGGAACTACTATTGCAGAAAATAAATCCTTACAAGATTCTAAGAATTCAGTAATTGATGCAAGTTTATTATCCCAAGGAGCTTCCATTAGCGTAAATGCGAATGCAATTCTCGCTGAAGCAAATACAAGAGAATCTGAAATTGCCAAAGAATCAGCAGCTCGTCTAGCCCTATCTAAGAAAATTGATGCAAGTCTTACCCAATTGCAAACAACTGTTACCTCAGGGGTTACTACAGTAGGTTCAACTTTAACTCAAGGTAATATCATCATAGGTGATGCTAACGATATCGCATCTGCCGTTGCGGTAACTGGTGATGTATCCATTAGTAATATTGGTTTAACAACAATTAATGCGAATGCAATTGGGTCAACTGAAATTATGAATGGCACGATTACGAATGAAGATCTCTTACATAAATCAATCTCAATTGGTACAACTCAAATTGATTTAGGAGGAAATACTTCGTCTTTAGCTGGATTATTAGCTATTTCTGCAACAAATTTTACTGGTACCCTACTAGGTAATGCGAGCACAGCTACGAAAATTACAGTTCCAAAAACCATCGGTATGACAGGAGATGTTACTTGGACTAGTGCTGAATTTGACGGTTCTGGTAATGTGACCGGTGTTGCAACAATTGGAAATGCAAAAGTTACCAATAATATGTTAGCTGGAGGTATCGATTTAACGTCTAAGGTTTCAGGTATTCTTCCTTTAGCTAATTTACCAGCTGATTTAAGTTTAAAATTAGGAACAGCAAGTACGTCAACTGCCGGTCTACTTTCTGCAGCAGATTGGAATACATTTAATAATAAACAGAAAACAGTAAGTTTGTCAACCACTGGTTTTTCTGGAGCAGCAACTTTCTCTGAAGCTACAGGAGTTTTTACTATTCCAAATTATAGCTTGGGTAATTCAGCTGGTTTCACAGGTAATTTATCTGGAGATGTAACCGGAATTCAAACTTCAACGGTTGTTAAGAAAATCAATGGAGTTTCTTTGGCAGATTTGAGCACTGGTATCTTGAAAAATACAACGGGTTCAGGTTTGCCTTCGATTGCAGTAGCTGCGGACTTCCCTATCCTAAATCAAAATACAACTGGATCCGCTGCAACAGCGATTGAATCAACTACCCAAGCGGTTAGCGATTCGACTCTAAAAATTGCGAATACCTTATTTGTAGCAAGAGGTTTGTCTAACAAAGTAAATAAATCGTACGTTGACAACTTATTAAATGCAAAAGCACCTTTAGTGTCACCTACATTTACGGGTGTACCTTTGGCGCCAACTGCCACATTGGAAACGAATAACACGCAAATCGCTACCACCGCCTTTGTGAAATCTACCGTCAATTCAGTAATTAGTAGCGCCACAGGAATTACCTTAACAGCGAATGACAATTCAACTAAGTTGGCAACTACGGCTTATGTAGACAATGCAGATGCTCTCAGAGCACCTAAAGCTTCTCCAACATTTACAGGTGAACCTTTGGCGCCAACTGCCACATTGGGGACGAATAACACGCAAATTGCTACCACCGCCTTTGTGAAATCTACCGTCAATTCAGTAATTAGTGGCGCCACAGGAATTACCTTAACAGCGAATGACAATTCAACTAAATTAGCAACTACGGCTTATGTCGATAATGCAGATGCTTTGAAATCTCCTTTAAACTCGCCAACATTTACGGGATCGCCTACGTTGCCGACAGGATCTATTGGTGTGACACAAAATTCGAATGACAATTCAACCAAACTAGCGACAACCGCATATGTAGATCGTGCTGTTTCTTCACTTTCATCGCTACCGACTGCATCAGGTGCGACCGGAAATATCTTGATTAAAACTGCTTCAGGTTCAGTTTGGGCAACAGAAATTGTCGAATCACTTACTTCTAGCTCAGCAAAAAGTATTACAGCTGTATTTACCTTATCCAATACTCCCCTATCAGGAACCTTAATTAAGGTTTATGATAGTTCAGGAGCTAAAATTCCATCCTCAAAAGTAACTGTATCGGGAACCTCAGTTACTGTTACTTTCTCATCAAATGCTAGTCCAGGAAACGTTGAATTCAACTATTATTATTAATACTCGACTATGAATAATATATGCGCACTTTTCATTTTTTGTTTATTAGCTTGTTTTACCTCACACGCTCAAAAGTTGATGAACTCAACTTTAAGCGGCGGCGGATCCACTAAGCAAGTCAACGGACGCTACATTTCACAGGTAGTAGGCCAAATGAGTGTCGCAGGAACTTTTAAAAATGGTTCGCTGACGGTCCGACAAGGCTTCAAGCAGCCTGGAATGAGTTTTAGCTTTAGAACACAGCCTATTGCCTCATCAACTAACATTATCAAAGATTCAGAAATTAATATCACATTCACCGTATTCCCTAATCCATTTATGCATCGATTTACGGTGTCATTTTCCGATGTTGTTGACGTTCCGACACAGTTGTCACTGTATGACATGGCCGGTAATTCAGTTTTTGAAAAAGTATTTCCAAATCTTGTTAAAGAGGTTGAAGTTAACAACATAGGTTACCTCCGGACAGGTCAATATATTTTGCACATAACGCAAAATGGAAAGCCAACAACCATTACATTGATTAAAGATCTTTAGATTTTAACGTTATTTTTAGAACTAGGATTTTACAAAGCTAATTCTTTTTAAGAATTAGCTTTGTTGTTGCCATTATGATTTGAAGTCTTTAATTCGACTATGTTCTACTTTATAAGCAAAATTAGTTTTCAACGCTAATATACTTGGGCGATTTTAAAACTTTGGGGGCTCTTCTCTTAATGTGCTTTTATGAAGTACTTTGTAAATGGGGCATACGCGTACAAAACCCGTTATTGCAATAATGAATGATACTACATATACTGCTATATCTATTTGCTGTGGAATTATTTTAGCATACGCTAATATTTAGAGTACAATCGCATTTGAAAATCTAACTAATTGATCCATCTTACCAATGTTTTTTCTCATTTTGAGTTACGTTTAGATTTAAACTAAAATTGTTATCAATTTAAACTAATCTTTTTTAATGGATAGTAGAACAATAAATTATTTAATTATCAAACTCGTATTTAAAGTATAATAACTTATTGCCAATTCTAATCAACGCTAACTAATTAATCCTTTTTTACTTTAACTAACTATAAATTTTAGTAAGTGAAGGTTTAAATTTCGTAACCTTTTGGGATATTAAGTAAATGTAAAATGTTTTTTTAGTTATTTAAGGGGGCTATTCTGCTCCTTTTTTAAAGTATTGTAGACCATTCGGTCCAGCCAGCCGTTCATCCATTTATTTAAGAATACCGTTAGCTTACCTTGGAAAGTTAACACCAATGTTTTTTTTCTGGCTTCATAGGCCTTTCGGATTTCATGTGCTACTTCTTCTGCCGACATCATTTTGCCTTCTTCGCGCATGGAACTGCCGGCTAGGGAACCATCGCCAACTAAAGATGCGCTTCGGATGTTGGATGCCGTAAATCCGGGGCAGGCAGTTAATACGTGTATACCCGTGTCTAATAATTCAGTTCGTAAGGCTTCTAGAAAGCCATTCATAGCAAATTTTGAGGCCGAATAACCAGTTCTCACCGGTAAACCTCGGTATCCCGCAATGGATGAAATTCCAATGATTCCACCCTTGGTTTGTTTTAAATAAGGTAAAGCAGCGTGACACGCATACACAGTGCCCCAAAAATTAATGTCCATCACTTGTTTCAAGACGTTCAAATTGACCGTTTCAAACATCGACCGCATCGATATACCTGCGTTATTGATCAGCAAATCGATCTGGCCGTAGGTTTCTATGGTCTTATTAATCATCGACTTTGTCTGCTCATCTGAGCTGCTATCGCAAATGATTGCCGTTACATCAATCTCAGCTTTGATTAATTCTTCTTTTGCGGTTTGCAAATTCTCTTTATTTCTACCTGTGATAACGATTTTGGCTCCCTGGTTTCCAAATTCAAAAGCCAATGCTTTTCCAATTCCTGATGAAGCACCTGTGATGATGACAACCTTATTTTTCATACCTGATTATTTCTATGCGAAGTTAAGGTTTTATCTGGAATTGGTTGGCTTGACCATTTAAAGCCTTATTTTTGCACATATTTACAAATAGATGAGTAAGAAGAAGGAAAAGAAAGTGCCGGTGGTGTTGGAGCAAATAACCATTTTAGATTTCGCCGCAGAAGCTAAATGCATTGCCAAAGTTAACGATGAAGTCATTTTTGTTCAGGGCCCTGTAGCTCCTGGTGACATTGCGGATCTTCGCATTTTGAAATCAAAAAAGAGTTTTAAGCAAGCGCAAGCCATTAATATTCAGCCTTTATCTGTACATCGGACAGATATTGCCTGTGCACATTTTGGTATTTGCGGAGGTTGTAAATGGCAACACGTTTCCTATGCGTCTCAAATTGCTTATAAAGAACGTCAAGTACGTGATAATTTAACACGTATAGCTAAAGTTAAATTGCCTGAATTTCAGCCTATTTTGGGTAGTTCGGAGGAATATTATTACCGAAATAAGTTAGAGTTTACCTTTTCTTCAGCACGGTGGTTAACCGAAGATGAAATCGGAAAAGAAGATTTGGGATCAATGAATGCCTTAGGATTTCACGTTCCAGGTCGTTTCGATAAAATTTTACCTGTGGATCATTGTTATCTACAACCTGATCCTTCGAATGCCATTCGGAATGGTGTGCGTGATTTTGCTCAAGCGAATGGAATTTCTTTCTATGAGTTGAAGATGCAAAAGGAAGGAGCATTACGTAACCTGATTATTCGCAATACGCTGACGGACGAATTAATGGTGACGGTGCAATTTGCTTATGCCACTGAAGATGAGATTCATTTAGTAATGAACTATTTGAAGTTGGCATTCCCTATGATCACGTCATTAAATTATGTCATCAATCAGAAAGGAAATGACACGTTCCACGATTTAGACGTAGTTTGTTTCGATGGAAAACCATTTATGGTCGAAGTGATGGAGGATTTGAAATTTCAAATCGGTCCTAAGTCTTTCTTCCAAACAAATGCCAAACAAGCGCTTCATTTATACCAATTGGTCCGCGAGTATGCAGGCTTAACGGGTAATGAAGTTGTTTATGATTTATACACGGGAACCGGAACGATTGGCTTATTTCTTGCCAAACACGCCGCTAAGATTGTTGGCCTAGAATATGTTGACATGGCCGTTGAAGACGCGAAAATCAATGCTTCATTGAATGGAATCACGAATGCTACTTTCTTCGCGGGTGACATGAAAAGGGTGTTAACGCGCGAATTCATTGCGATTCACGGGAATCCAGATGTCATCATCACAGATCCACCGCGTGCGGGTATGGATTTAGAGGTGGTTAATCAGATCTTAGAAGTACAGCCTCACACGATTGTTTACGTAAGTTGTAATCCGGCTACGCAGGCGCGTGATTTGGCTTTATTGGATGTAGCCTATGAGGTGGATGTCGTTCATCCGGTGGATATGTTCCCCCAGACGCATCATGTGGAAAATATTGTGAGACTAAAGTTAAAAAAGACGTTAGACGTTGGACGCTAGACGTTAGAAAATAATAATTGAAACCAATGATGCGAATCCTGATTTGAATTTATATCGTCTAGCGTCTAACGTCTAGCGTCTAATTAAAACGGGCTATTTAACGGATCAAAATCCTCTTCTGGCGGCAAGTTCATTTTGCTTCCCTTAAACACAGAATCAGAATTTCCTTGTTCGAATGTTGATGTCTGATCACCAAGAACACTTAATTTAAAGTTTTCGCCGCCATCACCGCCGCCAAAAGGCTGGAAGTCTAAATCACAATATTTGGTGAACTTACCAATGAATTTTAACCAAACACTGTCTAGTGAACCGGAACGGTTTTTGGCCATGATAATCTCCCCCATGCCAGCTAATGAATTTCCTTGATCATCTGCAGTGATGCCGTAATATTCGGGACGATAAATAAACATTACCTGATCAGCATCTTGCTCAATAGCTCCAGATTCACGAAGGTCTGATAGTTGGGGTTTTTTATTTCCACCACGTGTTTCTGTGGAACGATTTAATTGCGATAATGCAATGACTGGCACGTCAAGTTCTTTGGCTAATTGCTTCAGCGCACGTGAAATCTGAGCGATTTCTTGTTCGCGGTTTCCAGTTGCTCCTTTTCCGGAAGAATCGCCGGTCATCAACTGCAAGTAATCGATGACAATTAATTGAATGTCTTTTTGGGCTTTTAAACGTCTGCATTTGGCACGCAATTCTAAAATAGATAAGGCAGGTGTATCGTCAACGTATATTGGGGCTTCAAAAAGTCCTTTGATCTTCGTGTGAAGTTGCTGCCATTCATGCGGTTCTAATTTTCCCCGACGAATTTTATCGGCCTCAATTTCCGCTTCAGCAGAAATAATACGATTGACTAGTTGGACCGCACTCATTTCAAGTGAGAATAAAGCGACGGCCTGTCCATGGTCCACGGCAGCATTCCGACAAGCCGAAACGACAAATGCCGTTTTACCCATACCTGGACGTGCGGCAATAATAATTAATTCTTGTTTTTGCCAGCCCGAGGTTAATCGATCCAAATCGGTGAATCCGGAAGGAACCCCCGTTAAACCACTTTTTTGTAATTGTTTCATCTCTAATTCTTCAACAGCCTTTTTCAAGATATCCGACATACTTTCGTAATTCTTACGAATGTTTGATTCTGCAATCGTGAAAAGTTCCTGTTCCATCTTATCCAAAATGTGGAAAACATCCGTCGTATCCTCATACGATAGTCGCTGGATTTCTGAAGAGATTTGAATTAACTGACGCTTAATATATTGCTCAATGATAATACGCGCATGAAACTCCACATTAGACGTAGAACTAACACGAGATGTTAATTGGGCCAAATAACTTGTTCCACCCGCTTTTTCTAAATCCCCTGTACTTTTTAATTGGTTGTTGACCGTTAATAAATCAACAGGCTGTGAAGCCGTAAATAGGGCTTGAATCGCCCCAAAAATCTTTTGATTGGAATCTTTGTAAAAAGTTTCTGGTTTTAATAATTCAATAACATTGGCTAAAGGTTCTTTTTCCAACATTAATGCACCCAACAATGCTTCCTCAAGATCAATAGCTTGGGGAGGTAATTTCCCTAATCCCAGGTCGCTTAAGCGTTGCGGAGCATTTGAACGAACATTGCCTGAGCCTTGTCGTCCCTTATTGAAAATTTGTGCGGGTGTATTCGAATCCATAGACTACAATTTTACAAATTTTATATAAAATTAACATGTAAATCAGCGGATAAAATTTCAAGATTTCCCTATTTTAGTACTTTCATTCATGCCATAATCATAACTAGTTGATCGAGAAAAATATATCCTTGTCCGAAATCTCCTTAATTGAGTTTCTTGGAGTTTCCAATGCACATTTTCAATTGCTCGTGGACGCCTTTACACAAACGAAAATCATCTGCCGTGGTGATCAGTTAACCATTCGAGGTTCAGATGATCAAATTGCATTAGTAGAAGCGATTGTTAATCAGTGCATTCAGCATTTAAATAAACATAGCACATTTACAGCTATTCACATGAAGGCCTACATCGATTCGGTGTTAAATCCGACGGGTGAAGAAACGGTTACCCCGTGGGTGGAGGATAAAGATGTTTTGCTTTTTGGCAACAAAGGAATTGTAATCAAAGCGAAGACGCCTAACCAACGTAAACTTGTAGACGCAGCTAATGAAAACGATATTGTTTTTGCTATTGGACCAGCGGGTACAGGCAAAACCTATACCGCGGTAGCTTTAGCTGTCAAAGCACTGAAAAATAAAGAAGTTAAAAAGATCATTATCACGCGTCCCGCTGTGGAAGCCGGTGAGAATTTAGGATTTTTGCCTGGAGATTTAAAGGAAAAAATTGATCCTTATTTACGACCAATTTACGACGCACTCGACGATATGATTCCGCCCGAAAAATTAAAGTTCTACCTTGAAAATCGAACCATTGAAATTGCACCTCTAGCCTACATGCGTGGTCGCACATTAAATAAAGCCTTTATATTGCTTGATGAGGCTCAAAATACCACTTCGATGCAAATGAAGATGTTTTTGACACGTATGGGTATTCAATCAAAAACCATAATTACGGGTGATAAGTCGCAGGTTGATTTGCCTAAAAATCAAATTTCTGGCTTGGGTGAAGCTGAACGGATTTTATCTGGTATTCAGGGAATATCATTCGTTGAATTAGACGGTTCGGATGTGGTTCGTCACCGATTGGTTCGTAAGATTATCGAAGCCTATGGAAAGCAAGACAAATAAAATTACGCAGGCGGTATCCCCTGCTGATATTGATCTTGTTTTTGAAATTCGGACCGAGGTTTTTGTTGTGGAACAAAAATGTCTTCCTGTTGAAGAATTCGATGAATTAGATGCAGTTGCCATTCACTATCTGTACTGGGTTAATGGCATTCCAGTAGCTACGGGTCGCTATCGTAAAACCGATAAAGGAATAAAAATTGAACGTATTGCGACTTTAGCCGAATACCGTGGACAGGGGTATGCTTCCGAAATGGTGCGTTTTTTGATTCAGGAGGCACAAATTGCTTATCCTGAAGTGAATTATTTTTATTTACATGCCCAACAATCCGTTATGCCTTTATATGCGTCTGTCGGATTTTCTGCATTTGGTGGAACCTTTATTGAAGCCGATATTGTTCACCAAGCCATGTCATTGCATCTTTAATTTAGCCCATGTCAACGAAATCTATTCAAGCTATTTACCCTCCGGGTCCTCCTCATTTTGTAGGTGACGGATTTAGAGTTCATAATTTTATACCCAGCAGGCATGGCTTGGACATGGAGCGCATGAGTCCATTTATCATGATGGATTATGGTGCTAAATTTTATTTTTCACCTTCGGAAACTCCGCGTGGTGTAGGCGTTCTTCCACATCGTGGTTTTGAAACAGTGACGATTGCCTATAAAGGACGTGTTGCACACCATGACAGTGCTGGTGGCGGTGGAATAATTGGGGAAGGCGATGTACAATGGATGACTGCTGCTTCAGGAGTTTTACACAAAGAATATCACGAAGAAGAATTTAGTAAATCAGGTGGTGATTTTCAGATGGTGCAGCTCTGGGTTAACTTGCCAGCAAAAGATAAAATGTCGGCACCTAAATACCAAGCCATCCAAAACAAACAGATTCCACGCGTTCCAGTACATTTAGGCGAGGTGGAAGTGATTGCAGGTTCTTATCAAACTACGCCAGGAGCAGCATGTACCTTCACGCCAGTTAATTTGTTGAATGCCAAATTGAGTCCAGAAGGAAAAGCAAGTTTTGATTTTCCTGCCAATTACAATACGGCGTTACTGGTTATAGAAGGTAAAATTCAAGTTAATGGAGTTGAGGTAGCCCCAGAAAATCATTTCGTGTTATTCGATACGGATGGGACCCAATTTGAGATTGATGCAACTGAAGAATCGGTAGTCTTAGTCCTGAGCGGCGAACCGATCAACGAACCGATTGCTTCACACGGTCCTTTTGTCATGAACAGCCGACAAGAAATTATGCAGGCGTTTCAAGATTTCGAAGAGGGAAAATTTGGAGAATTGAGTTAAAAAAAAGAGGTAAGAAGCACATTTAAATATGCTTCTCACCTCTCACCTCTTACCTCTTAACTCTAAAATGGTAAATCGTCACCACTTTCAGCAGCCAATGGAGGGAATTGATATCCGCCTGCTGGACTAGCTTCTACATTGGGTGGAACGCTTGGACTAGACCCCATTCTGTCTAAACGATAGGCACGAATCTCGGTGTACCAGCGGTCATTATATTCGCGTGATTCAACGTTAAATTGAACTTTCACGATTTCTCCTTCTTGTAGAGGTGCTAAATCTTGGGTTTTATCGCCCCACACCGACATACAAACTTTTTTAGGATATTGATCTTGTGTTTCAAGGACAAACTCTTGTTTGACCCAGTTTGAACCATTTTTACCTGTTCCCGTAACCTCAGGTAATTTCTTGATTAGTTTTGCGCTTAGTTCTAAAGCCATTAATTGAATTATTTGAATTTTTGAATTGTTGGCAAGTAAGTAAATATTTGGTAATTTTGCTAACCGTTTTTGGCGATGTGGTGAAATTGGTAGACACGCTACCTTGAGGTGGTAGTGCCGCTTTAGGTATGGGAGTTCGAATCTCCCCATCGTCACGAAATTTTTTGTTTAGTCTGTAAATCATGTTGAAGATGAAGCCTTACAGTGTATTACTTTACTATAACTATACTACTATTCCTTATCCGGAGGAGTATCGCATCAAACACCACCTTTTTTGTATTGAAAATAATCTGCTCGGCCGTGTCATTGTCGCAGCTGAAGGATTAAATGGCACCATTTCTGGTCTAAAAACAGATTGTGATGCCTACATGCGTTGGCTAGAAAATGACCCAATTTTTGCTGGAACTGATTTTGATTTCAAAATAGAATCTCACGATAAACATACGTTTAACAAGCTACATGTGCGTGTTAAAGCAGAGATTGTTCATTCCGACTTGCCAGTAAATCCACGCATTAAGACGGGTAAACATCTAGAACCAAAGGAATTTAAGGAGATGTTGAAAAACGATCCAGATGTGGTTTTGGTAGATATGCGATCAAATTACGAGCATGAATTAGGTCGATTTAAAGGTGCCTATACATTTGATATGGAGAATTTACGTGATTTACCAGACCATGTGCAAGAGATCGAACATTTGAAGGGGAAAAAGGTAATTACGTATTGTACAGGTGGTATTAAGTGTGAGAAAGCGTCAGCATATTTATTGGAAAAAGGGTTTGAGAATGTGTACCAACTGCACGGTGGGATAATTAAATATGGTTTAGAAGAAGGTGGCGAAGACTTTGATGGTTCGTGTTACGTGTTTGATAACCGGGTGGCCACCCAAGTTAATTCAGTTAATCCGGAGGTTATCTCAACTTGTTTTGTTTGTCAGGAAGCTTCTGATCACATGGTGAACTGTGCAAATCCGGAATGCAATGAGCATTTAGCTATTTGTCCGAGTTGCTTAAAAGAAATGGAGGGCGCTTGTTCGCCCGCATGTAAAGACCATCCGCGAAAACGTCCTTACAATGAAAAGGGATATTATTCCAAAAATTCGGTAGGTTATTCGCCGGAGCTAGGCTTCAAGTCCTTTGGCAGAAATGAAAAAATTGAAAAGAAAAAAATGGCTCATTCTTGAGCCATTTTTTATTTATCGACTTCATCCACGCGGAAACGCGTAATATCTTTAATCAATTCGAGTGGCATCGGTAAATGATACGGAAATTTAACAGCCCCTTTCGAACCTTCAAATGCATTTAATCGCTCCTGAAAAACAACCAAAGGTTTAGGCGTTGGGTAGAATCCCAAATGATTATTCCAAGCGGCAAAGTGAACTAGATTTTTCTTGTATTTGAACGTTGGCATTCCATACGCCATGATCTCTTCCGTTCCTTCTGGAACAACGGATCGAATGGCATCACGTACTTCACGTAAAATTTTCTGAGTGGCTTCAGGAAATGTATTGATATATTCTTCCATAAATTAGGCTAATTGACGATGTCTCACAAACAAAAATAAAGGGAAGGCAAATGCAAAGCCTATCAAAACAGTTGCTGCTAAGTAGAGGTAAAGGTATTTGATTTTGATGCGGATTCCTTCTAATAGCATGAATAAGGTTCCTGCCGTGGCTCCCGTCCAAAAATCACAACTCAAACTTTTAGCATAAGGATCCATGGTCCAGGTGCTTTTGCAAAATGCAATCACATTAAAGTTCCCTCCATTTTCTTGTATACCCACAAATACAAAATAGGCTGTAAATCCACCGCCTACGATGGATAAAAGCAAATACAGATAATGCGCATTTTTCATACGATTGATTTTATAGTTATTTTTCTTCCTCTTAATTCAATGATTTCATTGGTTTGTTTTCCTACAAGTAATTCACCTATGGGCGAATCTGCTGAAATGGCATAAAATACCGTTCCTGAGCAACTTAATTTTCCTATTCCCACAGATAAATAATAGTTTTCAGCATCCGTTTCGATGAAACTGCCTAGGCCCACGCGCGTTGGATTTTCGTGTATATCAATGCGTTTCATTTGGGCTAGTTGGCCTTTTAACATATCCAAACTCGCACTTATCTTATCCATTTCCCGTTGCATCATTTCTCTTCCCGTTTCAAATTTATCCCCGGCACTGCTTTTTGTATCGGAATCGCGGGATTCTTTGGCCAACAAATAATCTTTTCTCCCTTGCTCCATGCGCTCCTCCAAATGTTGGAGAATAACGGCATGAATTTCTGCTTTGTTGCTGACCATATAAATGAAATGATTTCGGAAATTATCAATAATTTCGCGGATGACCTATTTCTCACCAACTGACTTAATCATTAATCCGGACGGTAGTTCGTACCATTTAGCGATTCGACCGGATCAATTGCCTGACCAATTGATCGTAGTGGGTGATCCTGAACGGGTTCCCAAAGTTTCCCAATATTTCGATCGAATCGATACCCAAATTCATAAACGTGAATTTGTAAGCCATTTTGGGGAACTAGGCGGTCGGCGCTTGGGCGTAATCTCCAGTGGTATTGGTGCGGATAATGTGGAAATCATGTTGAACGAATTGGATGCGTTGGTTAATATCGATTTTGAGACACGTCTGGAAAAATCAGTTAAAAAATCCTTGAATCTGATTCGCATAGGTACTTCCGGGAGTATTCAATCTGATATACCTGTAGATACTTTTTTAGTTTCTGAGGCAGCCATTGGGTTTGATAATTTGGCGCAATTTTATGGATTTGAATCAGATAAATTAATTTCAAGTGATCTATTGCGGGATTGGTGTCAATCAATTCACTATCCATTACCTGTTTACGGTGCTCGGGCTAGTTCAAAACTAGTAGATCAATTTCAAATGATTCCGTTACGCGGATACACGTTGACAGCTCCTGGGTTTTATGCGCCACAAGGAAGAACTGTTCGGATGAATTCCATGTTGCCCAATTTCTTGCAGGATGTTGCAACCAATGCATTTGATGGTCATTTGATTACTAATATTGAAATGGAAACAGCGGCATATTATGCCTTTGCAGCATCTTTAGGTCATGAAATGATATCGCTTAATGCCATTTTAGCGAATCGCCAAACGCATGAATTTTCACAAGATCCGGAAGGTCAGATCCAAAAACTTATTGAGCTGACTCTAGATTCAATTGCATTACATAATCGTCCATAACATAGCCATTACCGATGTCTAGGACCATTTCTTTTGCTCTTAAGAAGCCCATTTTTTCGTAAAATTGAACAGCTGAATTCGACTTATTTACATTTAATTCAATTTGCTTAACTCCTGCTTGGATTCCGAATTCTTTAATGAACGTAATGATTTGACTTCCTACGCCTTTTGATTTTTGGTCTGGATCAAGATAGATTTTGTGCAATTTCATTTTACTGGGTTCCGTAATTTCCATCGCGAAATAACCAATCGCCTGATCAGCTTCTATGGCCAAAAAAAACTCAACTTGTGAATTGAATTGATTCATCAAAACTTCCGTTCCATACATCATATCCAACATATAAATTGTTTGCTCTTCGGATAAAATATGGCTGTACGTAGGCCGCCATGCTTTTTCAGCGATTTGCTGGATGACTGGAATGTCAGAAATGAGTGCTTTTCGGAATTGCATAGACTAATTTAATGCGCGCAAATTTGTAAATTGCGCACAAATATACAATCTATGAAGCCACTTATTTTAATTGCCAATGATGATTCTATTTCTTCCAAAGGAATTCGTGTTTTAACTGAAATTATGTCAGAAATGGGTGAGGTAGTTGTAATTGCACCGGATACGCATCAATCGGGCATGGGACATGCGATTACCATGGGAACTCCTCTTCGCGTGACAGAAACTTTTGACTTTAGTCCTCAGGTCAAATCCTATAAATGTTCCGGAACTCCAGCCGATTGCGTAAAAATTGGAAAACATTTGATTTTAAAGGATCGAAATATTGATTTGGTTGTCTCAGGTATCAACCATGGATCAAATGCTTCGATTTCTGTTTTATATTCGGGAACTATGTCGGCCGCCATCGAAGCCGCCATGGAGGGAATTCCTGCCATTGGATTCTCTTTATGTGATTTTAGGGTCGATGCAGATTTTAGTCATTGCCATGATTTTATCATTAAAATATGCCAACAAGTCTTAACGCATGGTCTACCGAAAGGCTTGACGTTGAATGTTAATTTTCCGGAGAAGTCGGCAGAAGCGCCCAAAGGAATCAAAGTTGTTAAACAAGCAGATGCAGTTTATCGGGAACGTTTTGCAGAGCGCAAGGATCCGTATGGCCAGCCTTATTATTGGATGGACGGAGATATCGAACATTTCGATAAAGGTAATAATACGGATTTGGATGCTCTAGCAGCCAATTACGTGAGTATTGTACCTGTTAAATACGATCTGACTGATTATGATGAGTTACGGGAGATGCAAACTTGGGAACTTTAGCGCATAAGTCATTAAGGTCGCTGCTGATAGTACATCTTTAATTTCCCCGTTTAATGCCATTTGAATGGCCTCTTGAACGGGGATTTTTTTGATTTGTAGTATCTCGGTAGATTCAGGATCAGTCTCTTTCATGGATAAATTTTCTGCCAAATACATCATTGATTTTTCATCCGTAACTGAATTTGAAAGGTACTGCTCCCCCAAAAACGTCCATTTTTCTGCAATTAGGCCTGTTTCCTCTTTTAATTCGCGTTTGGCTGCTTCAAGAGGCAATTCATGTAGACAACCGCCCTCAGGTAATTCCCATGAATAGGCATTGATGGTGTAGCGGTATTGGCCAACTAAATAGGTGTTCCCTTCACTGTCGATAGGCAGTACAGCGATCGCTGTATTTTTGAAATGGACTTTGCCGTAAATCCCAGGTTCTCCGTTAGGTTTAATGACATCATGATGTTCGATACGAATCCAATCGTTTTCGTATCGGATTTCTTCACGAAGTGTTTTCCACGGGTTTGATTCCTGTTCCATCCAACAAAAATACTATCTTTGTTGACAATTTACGCGCATGAAACAAAGGCTAATTATTTTTTCCTTTTTCTTGAGTTTGCTGATCATGTCGGCAAAGTTTTATGCCTATTACCTAAGCGGTTCCACTGCCATATTAACGGATGCGTTAGAGTCCATCATTAATGTTGTTGCTGCGGCATTTGCCTATTATTCAATCTATTTGGCTTCTTTACCTCGCGATTTAAACCATCCCTACGGTCATGGTAAAATTGAATTTTTCGCTTCGGGACTCGAGGGTGTTTTGATTTTGCTTGCGGCTGCCTATATTTTCTTACATGCGTCTCAGCATTTGATTTCAACGCCGAGTTTACAGCGTTTAGATTTCAGTATGTATGTTTCGTTGGGTTCCGCTTTACTAAATGGTATCATGGGTTTTTATCTCGTTCAAGTAGGGAAAAATTCGCATTCTCCTGCGCTAGTAGCTGATGGTAAACATTTGAAACTAGATGCTTATAATGGCTTTTTTATCGTTTTCGCCTTGGCAGTCACGTATTTAACTCAATGGCTTTGGGTAGATGCGTTAGCTTCTTTGTTATTCGCCGCGATGATGTGCTGGCAAGGTATTCGCCTAATTCGACAAGCGGTTGCAGCTTTGATGGATGAAACTAATCCTATTGTTTTTAATAAAGTAATTGAATGGATTACGCAGCACAGACGGGTTGTTTGGATTGATTTGCACAATTTACGTATTCAGCAATATGGCGGAGATTTACACATTGATTGCCATTTGACCTTGCCACGTTACTGGGATTTAAACCGCGTGCATGATGAAATTCACGACTTTGAAGTCAAAATTAGCGAAGTCTTACCTACTGAAATTGAGATATTTGTACACGTAGATCCGTGTTTGGATGATTGTTGTTCACACTGTGCAATGGACGACTGTCCTATACGGAAAGCTCCTTTTACCAAGAAAATCAATTGGAACGCCACCAATATGGCATTAAACCAAAAGCACTTTTACGCGCTTTAAGCTGGTTTTAATTTACCCATTCCTCCGTCTACGCCCATAATTTGACCTGTAATCCACGAATTCTCTGGATCCAATAAGAAATACGCCAAATTAGCCATGTCTTTTGACTCTCCCACGCGTCCTAATGGATGACGTTTACCGCTTGCCTCAATTTTTTCTGGAGAATTGAGTAAACCTGCAGCCAAAGGCGTATTTGTTAATGAAGGAGCAATGGCATTTACACGTATTTGTAAAGCTGATAATTCTGCGGCAAGTGAACGTGTAAGTCCTTCAATCGCACCTTTGGAACTAGCAATTGAGGCATGAAATCCCATACCCGTTTGAACAGCTACGGTACTAAATAGTACGATTGAGCCTGATCCGTTTTGCTTTAGATTAGGAAGATACGTTTGAATCACTTTTACAGCGCCGAGTACATTGATTTGAAAGTCCGACTGGAAATCCGCTTGGGTTAGTCGGTGAAAAGGCTTTAAAACAATACTTCCTGGATTGTAAACAATGCCCTCAATCGGTCCATCGATGGTTGGCAAGGCTGCATCTGTAGACGCATCCCAAACATGATTATCACAATTTTCAGCAGCTGAACGTGCAATGTTAATGACACGATGTCCTGCTCCTAAAAGTTTATTAGCCGTAGCGGCGCCAATACCATGACTGGCGCCTACAATGATATAAGTTCCCAATTTGATTAGTTGTGAAGTGAGTCTAAAAATTCTCTTTTTGTATTTTCTTCTTGGAATTTACCGCCGTAGAATGAAGTAATCGTAGATGTAGCATCATCTTTTACCCCACGCGAGGAAACACACAAGTGTTTAGCATCAATAAATACAGCGACATGATCTGTTTCTAAAACTTTTTGTAAGTATTTGGCGATTTGCATGGTTAAGCGTTCCTGAACCTGTGGGCGTTTGGCAAAATACTGAACAATACGATTAAGTTTTGATAAACCAATTACTTGGCCAGACGAGATATAGGCAATATGTGTTCTACCTACGATGGGTACAAAATGATGCTCGCAATTCGAGTAAAAACTGATGTTTTTCTCAATCAACATCTCATTATATCCGAATTTATTTTCAAAGAGCGCTATTTTAGGCTCATTTGCGGGATTTAATCCACTGAAAATCTCTTTAATGTACATTTTTGCAACTCTTTTGGGAGTGCCACGTAAAGAGTCATCAGTAAGATCTAAGCCTAAGGTCAACATGATTTCGCGAAAATGTGATTCTATTTTCTCGATTTTTTCTGCATCAGAAAGATTAAAAGCATCCTCCCTCATCGGTGTTTCGATCGAGGTGGCTACGTGATTATCTCCAATTTCTTCGTCATTTAACAAGAAACGGTCTGTATCAATTAGCAGGGAATTCAACGAAATTTCTTTCTGTTTCATATAATTTTATTTTCAATTCTAGTGTTGAGTCGATGTGTGGTCTAAGTTTACCAAAAATTACAATAGCTATATTTTCGGCCGTTGGATTTAAATTTGCAAACTCAGGTACATCTAAATTTAAGTTATGGTGATCGAATTTCTTACAAACTTCGCGTTGCACCAAATCCGATAAAACTTTTGTATCAATTACATAACCAGTATCCGGATTAATTGTTCCCGTAACTTGAATAATTAATTCATAATTATGTCCGTGGTAATTGGCATTATTGCACAAACCAAAAACTTGCTTGTTTTTTTCGTCACTCCAAGCGGCATTGTGCAACCTATGTGCGGCATTGAAATGTTCTTTTCGGAAGATACTTACTTTGGGTGCGTCGTTCATTTTTTTATATAACGTGTAAATTTACAAGAGTAATTTGATTAAATTTCAATTTCAGCTTTTTTAAACCTAGTAAGACAAATTATGAAGCGAAGAAAATTTATCGCTAAATCGCTCGTCTATTCGTCAGGCGCTGCTTTTTTACCACACTTGGCCAAATCGCAATCAATACAACAAACAAAAGTGCGTTTAGGTTTTATCGGAGTTGGCCTTCGAGGCCGTGATCACCTCGGAATGGCGCTTTATCGTGACGATGTTGAAATCGTGGCCATTTGTGATATTGACCCTAATGCAATTTTACAGGCTCAGAAATTGATTACCGATAAAGGTCGCAAGCCTGCTGCTGAGTATCAAAAAGGTGATCATGATTTTGAAAATTTAGCTAAACGTACAGATATCGATGGTGTTGTTATTGCTACACCTTGGGAATGGCACGTTCCCATGGCACTCGAGGTTATGAAACAAGGTAAATATGCGGGAGTGGAAGTATCCGCTACCGTAACTTTACAAGAGTCTTGGGATTTGGTCAATATGTTTGAAAAGACTGGATCACATTGTATGATTTTGGAAAACGTATGTTACCGACGTGATGTGATGGCTACGCTCAATATGGTCCGTCAAGGGATGTTTGGCTCGCTTGCTCATGTACAATGTGGATATCAGCATGATCTACGTGAAGTCAAATTTAATGATGGAAAGCAAGCGTATGGTGGTGGAGTAGAATTTGGTGCCAAAGGTTTTTCTGAAGCCAAATGGCGCACGCAGCATTCGATTGATCGAAACGGCGACCTCTATCCTACGCATGGATTAGGTCCGGTGGCAGAGATATTGAATATTAATCGAGGAAATCAATTTGCCTATTTAACCTCTATGGCTTCGCCTGCGATGGGTTTACATCAATATATTGAAGATAAAGGAGGTAAGGATCACCCAAACGCGAAAGTTAATTTCAAATGCGGCGATGTTGTTCAGACGATGATAAAATGTCATAATGGGGAAACCATTTTGATTACGCACGATACAAATTTACCACGACCTTATTCTTTAGGATTCCGAGTTCAAGGAACAAAAGGGATTTGGACAGAAGATAACAAGTCTATTTACCTGGAGGGAGTTTCTCCGAAACAACATCGTTGGGAAGATTTTAAGCCGTATCAAGAAAAATACGATCATCCTCTTTGGAAGGCACATGCAGCAGATGCTGAAAATGCGGGCCATGGTGGTATCGATTATTTTGTGCTTCGCGCATTTATTGAATCCATTAAAAATAAAGTGGCACCACCTATCGACGTATATGATGCGGCAGCTTGGTCGGCCATTTCACCACTTTCAGAGGAGTCTATCGCGAAGGGCTCCGCTCCTATCCAAATTCCAGATTTTACGCGTGGAAAATGGAAAACCAATAAACCTATCTTTGCCTTAAACGAACAATACTAAACCTATGACTAACGCTAAACAATCCAATGGCCCTTTAATCATGATCGGAATACTCTTTTTTGTATTCGGATTCGTTACTTGGGTGAATTCAGTACTTATTGCATTTTTTAAGGATGCGTTCCAACTGAATAACTTTCAATCATTGTTAGTTACCTCAGCCTTCTTTATCTCCTATTTTGTTATGGCTATTCCTTCCTCGTGGGTTTTGGCCAAAACTGGATTTAAAAATGGAATGTCATTTGGTTTATTAGCCATGGCCGCTGGAACTTTGTTATTTATACCTGCTGCCAAAGCCGAGAATTACAGTTTATTTTTACTGGGGCTGTTCGTTATCGGAACGGGTTTGGCCTTATTGCAGACTGCTTCAAATCCTTATGTGACTATTTTAGGTCCTTCTGAGAGTGCGGCTCAGCGAATTTCTGTTATGGGAATTTGTAATAAAGTAGCTGGGATTTTAAGCCAAGTTATTTTTGGTGGATTGCTTTTATCATCTGCTGCGGGAGCGGCTAAACTTGAAACCGTTATTATGCCTTATGGTATCATGACGGCTATTTTGGTTGTCTTGGCCTTATGGGTGCGTTTTTCTACGCTACCTGAAGTCGAAGCGGAAGAAACTGAAGAAGAAAAGAGCGCTACCAAATCCAGTGTTTGGGAATATCCCAATTTAGTTTTGGGTCTCATTGCATTCTTTTTGTATGTAGGTGTCGAGGTAATGGCTGGGGATACGATTATCAATTATGGCGTTTCTAAAGGTTTCAGCATGGATATTGCTAAATCTTTTACCAGCTATACCCTATATGGTATGTTGGCTGGTTACATCGTAGGTATATTTTTTATCCCTAAATACCTTAGTCAATCCAAGGCATTAAACTATTCAGCAATTTTAGGAATTGTTTTCTCCGTAGGCGCTGTAGCATTAGATGGATATTTATCTGTTTTATGCATCGCATTATTAGGCTTAGCGAATGCATTAATGTGGCCCGCTTTATGGCCTTTAGCCATTCAAGGATTGGGTAAGTTTACCAAAATTGGTTCAGCCCTAATTATCATGATGATTTCTGGGGGTGCCTTGATTCCTTTGGTGTATGGTTCGATTGCCGACAATCTAGGCGATACGCAATTGGCTTATGTAATTATGGTTCCCTGCTATTTATTTATACTTTATTATGCAACAATTGGTCATAAAAAGAGTTCTTGGTAAGTAGAAAGATAATGTAGAAACGCCCCATCTTTCCATTGATAGCTGGGGCTTTACTTTGTAATTTTGTTTTATGTCTCGAATATTTCAATCTCCCAATGCTCATTTAATTGCCGATGGCAATCAGTACGCACGTTCGCTCGTTTCTTATCAACGCAGAGAAACCATACCTGTTCAGATTGGAGATTTATATTTAGGATCGGATTTTCCGATTCGAATCCAATCCATGACGACTGTGGATACGATGGATACGCAGGGTTCTATCGAACAATCCATTCGGATGATCGATGCAGGTTGTGAATTAGTTCGTATCACAGCACCTTCTGTCAAAGAAGCTCAAAATTTAGAAAATATTCGGAAAGGTTTACGTGCTCGTGGATACCATACACCTCTAGTTGCGGATATCCATTTTACACCAAATGCTGCTGAGTTAGCTGCGCGTATTGTTGAGAAAGTTCGGATTAATCCAGGTAATTATGCCGATAAAAAGCGCTTTGAGACCATTGAGTATACAGATGCTTCCTATCAATCAGAATTAGAACGTATACGGGATAAGTTTTTGCCATTGGTTAATATTTGCAAGGAATATGGCACTGCTATGCGGATCGGTACAAATCATGGTTCCTTATCAGACCGTATATTAAGTCGGTACGGTGATACCCCATTAGGTATGGTCGAGTCTGCTTTGGAGTTCTTACGCATTTGTGAGGATGAAAATTATTTCAATGTTGTTCTTTCGATGAAATCCTCCAACACGCAAGTCATGGTGGAAGCGTATCGTCTGTTAAGTAAGAAATTAGTTGATGGTCAGTTCAAGGCTTATCCATTGCATTTGGGTGTGACAGAAGCTGGTGAAGGGGAAGATGGCCGTATTAAATCGGCTGTTGGGATTGGTACCTTATTAGAGGATGGATTAGGTGACACGATTCGTGTTTCATTAACGGAGGATCCTGAATTTGAAATTCCTGTTGCGCAGGAACTTGCGCGTCGATATCAATCACGGGCATCTATTAGTACACCGATTCCTTCCTTCCAGACCAATTTACCAGGTATAGATTCGCCTATAAATCCGTTTGCACACGAACGAAGAATTACGAGTGAAGTATGCAATTTTGGCGGCCATCAAGTACCACGTGTGATTGCCGATTTTTCACAGATTGCTCAGATTAGTATGAACGATTTAAAAGCTTTGGGACATTTTTATTTACCAGAGCCAGATAAATGGGCTATGAATGACCTAGGTGCTGATTATATTTTTACCGGGGATATTGGTATCGATTTTATGTTACCGAATGGATTAAAACAAATTGTTAATGCGGCGCATTGGAAAGGCGATGTACATGTTTTCCCCTTGTTTAGTATTGAATCATTCGAATCAGATATTCCTAAGCACCCGGAATTAAATTTTATTTCGTTAGACTGTTCTGATTTATCGTTAGTAAATCGCCTACCTAAAGAACGTGCTGTTTTGATTTTAAGTAGTAAGAATCCACACCAAATGGCTGATTTGCGCCGGACATTTTTCGAATTAGTTCAAAAGAATATTCAGATTCCCGTGGTGATTCAATTAGCCTATTCGAATGTGGACTCAAATCAATTGCAATTATTTGCGCCCACGGATGCGGGTGGTTTGTTTATCGATGGATTAGGTGATGGAATTATGCTTTCTATGCCTTATGTTACAGATAAATATGAATTATTGAATGCGACCGCTTTTGGAGTTTTGCAGGCCAGTCGGATGCGTATTTCTAAGACAGAATATATTTCTTGTCCATCATGTGGCCGAACGCTATTCGATCTTCAAGAGACAACTGCGCGCATTAGACAGGTAACAGATCATTTGAAAGGTATTAAAATTGGTATTATGGGTTGTATTGTCAACGGTCCAGGCGAAATGGCGGATGCTGATTATGGCTATGTGGGTATTGGGAAAGACAAAATCGCTCTATATAGAGGTCAAGAGGTTGTTAAAAAATCAGTTCAAGCAGATGCTGCCGTAGATGAATTGATTCAGTTGATCAAAGATGATGGTAATTGGAGAGATCCACAGATAACGAATTAATTATGAGCAGATTAAAGGAACTATTTAAGGTTGGCGAAATTTTCACCTAATTCATTCGGGTTTTTCAGAAACCAAAACCGGGCGCCCCCACCAACTTTAACATTCGCACGATGCATACGATCAACAAAATATCGATCGTCATGTTTTTGTTTTGTATCCTTGTGATGCTTTACCGTGCTTTTTTACGTTAATTAACGTAACCCAAATTTACACCAATTTGCCTGCGCGTATTTAAGGGCCGCTTTGTCTTTCGTTTTTGATTTGACAAAATCACATAAATATTGGTATTCTTTCGGACCAGGTGCACTTGGTATTGCATCGATTAATTGATCGATAACTTTGATTGCGGCCATTGCCTTCTTTTGCTTGAATAATAGAATACTTTCGGCCATCCATGTTCGCCGCACAATAGAACCTTTATCGATTCCCGTCTTTGACATTTGATCTTTCAATTTCGCAATTTCTACAGCTGAAAGCTTATTGACTTGCGAACTGGTCATCACAATCTGAAATATATTCTCATAAATCAAGTTGACCAATGATGGATCAGCTATCCGGTTGTATTGCGCTAAATGACTGACATAATAGTCAAAAAGCGCATTGTTATTATTCATCATGACCATTTGGATGATGTTTATCGCGCTTTGACTCACATATTGGTTGGTGGGCATTACTTTAATTAACTCATTGACCATCTTGATGTTCGTGCTTGTATCTGCAGTCAAACGCGCAACTTGTGCATAGTTTAATAGGAAGGCAAAACTTCGTTCTCCCGCTTTGTATTTACTTGCAAAATTTGTGGCTTGCTCAGCAGGATTAGCTGCTTTTTGAGCAATACTGTTCACATTAATGATGGTGTTTTCCTTTTCGCCAAATGCTTTTGCTTGAAGTAATTTCATGCTTTTGGGATCAAAGAACAAAAATGTAGGGGTCGCGTTAATGTTGATTTTTAATTGCTGTAATGCTTTTAGATTTTCAGGCTTACGTACGTCTAATTGAAAATTAACGAAGTTGGCATTATACAAAGCACCTACTTGTGGCTGAGCAAATGTCCCTTTAAATGAATTACAAACATGGCAAGTGGGCTCATATACCTCTACAAAAAGCAACTTATTTTGTTGCTTAGCTACATTGATCGCCGCTTGTAAGTTGGCCGATTTAATAAAGTTTATTCCTTTTTGCGCGTGTATACTGGTGGCGAAAATAATACAAAGGAAGAGTGATTTTAGCAGATGCATATAAATAGATTATTGGCCTTTCGATGCAGCCGTGATTTCTTTTTTCAAATTTTGAGATAGTTTTTTGCAAACTTGCTCAACCTCAAATGCAAATTCAGTATCCCCTGTAGCTTGTAATGCTGCATCGCCGACTGTCCCCATGATTTCAATAAAAAACCGTTTCATATCAAGTGTCTCCATATCTTTAGTCCATAAGGGTAAAGTTAATGTCCCTTTGTGATACGGATCCCATGTCGCAACCAATATTGCTTTTGTTTCCTCGATACCCTCGTTTGGATTGTCGGTTGCCGACCATGATATTTGTTCAGGTATATTATTTTCGTCTAGTTGTATATTAAAATGGATTTCAGATTGTTTCATTTCAGGCGTTTGTTTTTCGTTTGTTTGATGTAATTCCAAACCAAATAAATCGTATTTTCGTACAAAAGTAAGAAAACTTAATGGTTCGAGCAGAAATTATTACCATTGGCGACGAGATTCTATATGGTCAAATCCTTGATACGAATACCCAATGGATTAGTCTGGAGCTAGATAAACTTGGGATTAAAACCGTTCGGAAATCATCCGTAGGCGATCAAATTGATGAAATTGTTCAAATTTTTAATGAAGCTCAAAAGCGAGCTGATGTTGTTTTTATTACGGGTGGTCTTGGGCCAACTAAAGATGATTTGACGAAAAAGATACTTGCCGATTTTTTTGGATGTTCGTTAGCTTACCATGATGAAGCATTGCAAGATGTAACAGATTTTTTTGCGAAGCGTGGTCGTGAATTAAGTGATTTAAATCGTGACCAAGCATTATTGCCAACTAAGTGCACATTTATACCCAATAAGCAAGGAACAGCACCTGCTATGTGGTTTAATGAATTAGATACCATTTGGATATCCATGCCGGGTGTGCCTTTTGAGATGAAGTCGATTATGGAGACGGAAGTGCTTCCCAGATTGGTTAAACATTTTCAATTACCCGTAATTGTTCATCAGTTGGTGAAAACAGTAGGCATAGGTGAATCATATTTATCTGATTTAATTCAAGATTGGGAATTACAATTACCTAGTCATATTAAATTAGCTTATCTACCTTCTTTGGGTATTGTGAAACTTCGCTTAACTAGTTTCGGAGATTCAGCTAAAAGTTTGCATGACCAAATTTCGCATGAGTTTGAAAAGGTTATGCCCTTAATTAAATCATATGTTTTTGGTTACGAAAAGGATGAGCTAGCCGATGTTGTTGGCAAACTTTTGATTAAACAAAAATCAACATTAGCCCTAGCAGAAAGCTGCACGGGCGGATATTTAGCACATCAGTTCACGCAACATGCAGGAAGCTCAGCCTATTTTTTAGGGGGTGTACTCGCCTATGCAAATGAGGTTAAAATGAATCAGCTGGGTGTTTCCTCTAAAATTCTAGATGAGGATGGTGCGGTAAGTGATTCGTGTGTTATTGCTATGGCAGCCGGTGTTCGTCAAATGACAGGATGCACGTATGCACTAGCGACATCCGGTATTGCAGGACCAGAAGGTGGTACGCCAGATAAGCCAGTGGGGACTATTTGGATAGCTTTAGCCCACCCAAATGGCGTTTTGGCACGTAAATTAACTTTAGGAGGAACTCGTGTTCAAAATATACATTTGACGTCTCTAACCGCAATTAATTTATTGAGAAGATTTTTACTAAACGATTTGGCTGAATAGATATGGCGCTAACAGAAATAATCATGCCTAAGATGGGCGAAAGTATCATGGAGGCAACTGTTTTAACTTGGTTGAAACAACCTGGTGATTTTGTGGAAGCTGATGAATTTATCTTGGAAGTTGCCACAGATAAAATTGATACGGAAGTCCCTTCTCCTGTCGCCGGAGTTTTAAAACAGATTTTAATTCAAGAGGGTCAGATAGCAATCATTGGGAAAGCAATTTGTGTCATAGATGCGAGTGAAGTTTTAGCCGTGGAATCAAAAGGATTTTCAAGCGATGAAGTTTTTCATCCTGAACCAGAATTAAATGTTTTGTTAGACCTCAGTTTAGGTAATTTTGATGGTGCTGAGGTGAAGTCAAATCCATGGGTCTCTCCTTTGATTAAGCAGATATGCCAACAAGAAAGTGTATCCCAACGCGAATTGAGTGGAATTCGTGGGTCTGGAATGGATGGACGGGTGACTAAAAAAGATGTATTAAATTACATCGCTGTTCGAAATTCTAAACGTGTAATTTCATCAGGTACTTTAAGTCAAGGTGCAGGTTTGCGTTTACCGGGCGATGAAGTAATTGAAATGGATCGAATGCGTAAAATGATTTCGGAACGCATGTCCGATTCAAAGCGAATTTCTCCGCATGTCACCTCGTTTTTAGAGGCCGACATAACAAATATTGTGCTTTGGCGTGAAGAAATTAAAAATAAGTTTCTTGATAAATTTAAGGAGCCCATTACCTATACGCCTCTCCTATTTATGGCCACAGCAAAAGCGATTAAGGATTTTCCGGGAATTAATATTTCTGTAGAAGGTAATTACATCGTTCAGCATCGTCAAATTAATATTGGAATGGCGGTTGCCTTGCCAAATGGTAATTTAATTGTACCTGTTATACACAATGCTGATCAGTTATCTTTAATTGAACTTACGCAAAAAGTGAATGATTTGTCGGCACGCGCCCGCAAGAATAAACTAACACCCGCTGATTTAGAAGGAGGAACCTATACAATTTCAAATATCGGTGGTTTTGGAAATTTAATGGGTACTCCCATTATTGTTCAGCCGCAAGTAGGGATACTTGCTTTTGGCATTATTGAAAAGAAACCTGCAGTAATTACTGGACCGACTGGCGAGGATCAAATTGCGATAAGGCAAAAGATGTTTATTTCTCATTCGTATGATCATCGTGTCGTGGATGGCACGCTTGGTGGCGGATTCCTTAAACGTGTTTCTGACTATCTAGAACAGTTTGAGCCACAATTTAAGCTATAACAAAAAAGGCCATCGATAGACGGCCTTTTTTGTTATTAAAACTTTGCGTTTGGATCCTTAACATTGGGACGTATGATACGAAGCCAAGTTAATAGTTTGATCATTGGATAAGTCGGATCAAATTCGAACCATTTCGTGGCGAAGTTGACACGATTAGGTAGTTTGTGGTGATTATTTTGAAATAATTCACCCATCATGATTACATCGAAAACCAATGAATTTTTTGAATGGTCGTGATTATCATAATTTTGATATCCATATTTGTGACCAGACCAGTTGACAATGGCACCGTGAACAGGTCCCATTAAGAAATGCACGGGCAATAAAAAGAAGAATGCCCAATGCATATCAAAATAAACAAATGCGATAATGTAAAGAGAAGCATAAGCAACTCCCCAGCCAACACGAGAATACCATGAATCGCCAATTTTCTCGATTGTTTTAGAAACTGGATAATCATGTTCGAAACGATCTTCAACTGTTTGCTTTCTGTTTAGAACTGCATTGTAAATATCTTTCGTTTTCCACATCATTGTAAAGACGTTACTTGAAAACATAGGCGAATGCGGATCTTTTTTCGTGTCAGAAAAAGCATGGTGCATGCGGTGAAGAATTGCATAAGCCCGTGGACTTAAGAATGAAGAACCTTGTGAAAGATAGGTCAAAAAGTAAAAGAACTTTTCCCAAAATTTGTTCATCAAGAACATTTTGTGCGCTGAATAACGGTGTAGGAAAAAGGTCTGACTAAATAACGAGATATACCAATGAATGATAAATGCGGGAAGTACTAATTGCATAAAGAATTTTAATTTTTATATAACAAATTTAAACACCATTTTTCCTTTAAACGTTTTAAAGGCTATTTATTTTTCTGATTTTTATCAGATTAATATTTAATCATGCGCAATGTGAACTCCTAAGGTAGCAGCCAAGCAGGCTGTTTCTGTTCGCAAAATTGATTTACCTAAACTAAAAGGTAAGTAATGTCGTAAAATTAATTCTCCTGATTCATCAGGACTGAAGTCTCCCTCAGGTCCAATTAAAATGTGATAACTCTGATTTAGCCTCAACTGTTTTGATAATGTCTTAACTGGAGGATCTGAGATGTGCGCAAATAGTATTTGTGTAAGCGGTGAATCTTTTAAGGTCTCTAAATATGAGTTTAATGGCAATATTGGAGTTATTTCTGGAAGAAATAAATTTTTTGATTGCTTTAATGCTGCAACTGCGATTTTCTCTAAACGATTTAGTTTAATTTCTTTACGCTCTGAATTGCGCGAGGTAAAAAAATGAATGCCATGAATGCCAAATTCACAGCATTTTTCTACCATCCATTCCATACGCTCCATTTGCTTGGTTGGCGCTACATAAATATGAATTTGATATGGTATTTTTTCTTGTTTTTCTACAAGAGATAGCTGTCCAAATGATGTATTTTTAGGATCAACAGTAGTTAATATAGCTGCATATTTGGCTCCTTTTCCATCTAAAAGATAAATCGGGTCACCTGATTTTAAACGCAAAACCCGACTAGCATGAAAAGACTCTTCTTCACTGAGTCGATTCTCGCTTGTCGGGTTGGGCGCATAAAAAATATACTTACTCATTTATAGTTCAGGGTCTTCTGAACGGAATGAGAATCGGGATGGATCGAGTGATAATGTACCTCCATTGAAATCAGAAATAAATTTTTCAATCACATCAATTTCAAATGCTGGTACATAAAGAGCGACATCTAAGCCTATACCAAAATCAAAATTTTCATCGATTTCAATATATTCGCTTACTTTGACCTCATCGTTCTCTTCAAGTTCATCGATTATCTCGAGAATCATAACTTCAACTTCCTCTTCGAAAGCCTCATTTTCAACGTATGATTCATCTCTATTTTCTATAGGTACATACAGAGGAAAATGATGCATTACCTCTTTTTCAGCGGCCTCATAAATGGCACTCGAATAGTGCAATTGCAAGGTGCAGAGCATCGCATCATAAATTACTTCCTGCTTGTTATAATGACCCAAAAACTGAATGTGGACCATTTCATTGTCATTGCCAATCGGTAAATTTTCATCATCAATATAGACAAATGAGCGATTTTCCTGAGCACACAGACTTTTTAAATTTTGGATTTCCTCAATAGTAAAGCCTGGATTAGGTGTATTTGGCATATTTATTTAATTAATAAAAGTTCACGGTATTTAGGTAAAGGCCATTCATCGTCGTCTACGATTAGTTCGAGTTTGTCAACAGAGTACCGGATTTCCTCAAAGTAACCTTTTACTTTAGTTCCATAGATGGTTGCTCTTTCCTCTAAATCCTCAACATTGTTTGCCTCTTTACGCGCTTCAGTCATTTCGCCTTGTAATCGAACGATCGATGACGTGTATTCGGATATTTTTTTAATCATTTCGATTGTTGGCGCATAATATTGCGGATCGATACCTATTTCTTTCTGTCCTTTTACATTTTCGACCAATTGGGTTTGATACTTTAAGGAAGTAGAAACAATGTGATTAATCGCCATATCGCCGATTACGCGCGATTCGATTTGAATCTTCTTTACGTAATTTTCTAGTTCTATTTCATGGCGTGCATGCATTTCCTCTTTGGAATAGATACCATGTTTAGTGAATAGTTCAATGGATTCTGGACGCGCATATACAGCCAAGGCTTCAGGTGTCGTTTTTAGGTTTGATAAGCCGCGTTTTTCAGCTTCAACCACCCATTCGTCAGAATAGCCATTTCCTTCAAAGCGAATTTTTTTGGAATCTTTGACATACCGCTTTAAGACTTCCATAATGGCAAGTTCCTTTTTAATTCCTTTTTCTAAAATTAATTCAACTTCCTTACGGAATTTGATTAATTGATCTGCTACGATTGTATTTAAAACAGTCATTGGAGCAGCTGAATTAGCAGATGAACCTACCGCACGGAATTCAAATTTATTTCCAGTAAATGCAAATGGAGAGGTTCTATTGCGATCCGTATTATCTAAAATTAATGATGGGATTTTATTGATCCCCAATTTAAGGTATACATTATCACCTTTTTCAAGTGTGATATCATCGATATCACTCATGTTTTCCAAATCATCTAAAACTTGGCTCATTGTAGAACCTAAAAATACGGAAACGATGGCCGGAGGAGCTTCATTTGCGCCTAGTCGGTGTTCATTACCCGCAGATGCAATAGATGCCCTTAATAAATCTGCACGATCGTGAACTGCTTTTAATGTATTAACAAAAAATGTTAAAAAGCGCAAGTTTTCTTTGGGCTTGGAAGACGGGGCTAATAAGTTAACACCGGTATCAGTTGCTAATGCCCAATTGTTATGTTTTCCAGATCCATTGATTCCTGCGAATGGTTTTTCATGAAATAAAACTTTCAATTTGTGTTTTGAACCTACTTTATTCATTAAGTCCATAAGCAAGGCATTGTGATCGCATGCCAAATTCGCCTCTTCAAATGTAGGGGCCACTTCAAATTGAGCTGGTGCTACTTCGTTGTGACGTGTGCGGACTGGCATGCCCAGTTTCAGTGCTTCGATTTCGAAGTCGACCATAAATGCATTTGCCCGATTTGGAATAGAGCCAAAATAGTGATCTTCTAATTGCTGTCCCTTCGCAGGTGCATGTCCAAATACAGTTCTACCTGACATGACTAAATCGGGTCTTGCATTGAATAATGCTTCATCTACTAAAAAGTATTCTTGTTCAGCGCCTAAGGTTGGAATGACTTTACTAACATCACGATTGAAAAACTCCTTGACAACGGCTGTCGATGCTTTATCAATCAATTCAATTGACTTTAAAAGTGGTGTTTTGTAATCTAATGCTTCACCTGTGTAGGATACGAAAACAGATGGAATACATAAAGTAGCAGATCCAGCTGCATTTTCCATAATGAAAGCAGGTGAAGAAGGATCCCAACCTGTATATCCACGCGCTTCAAAAGTAGATCGAATACCTCCATTGGGGAACGAAGATGCATCCGGTTCTTGTTGGACTAACGCTGAACCTTTAAATTTCTCTACAGCCTTTCCGTTGCTTAAATCGATATCAAAAAATGAGTCATGCTTTTCTGCTGTCGTCCCTGTAAGAGGTTGAAACCAGTGCGTGTAATGCGTTGCTCCTTTTGAAATTGCCCAAGATTTCATCGCTGCGGCAACTTCATCGGCCGCATCACGATCAATTTTCGATCCTGTTTGAATGGCCGTATTGATTTTCAAATAGGCTTCTGGAGATAATAAGGAGCGCATAACCTCATCACTGAATGTCATACTTCCATAGTAATCGCTTACTTTGTCTGTTGGTAATTTAACAGGGATTCCTGCCCGCATTTGAGCTAATTCAAGTGCTTTAAATCGAGTTATAGCCATTTTTGTTCGTGAAAATTTGAAAGTTAAAAATAACCAAAATGTCCGGATAATTTAAATGATTAGGCGAGTTATTTAAAAATTGTATTTACGTAGGTATTTATTTCAATTTTTGCAGATATTCAGAATGTTGGTTATGTTTTTTTAGTATTTGGCAAATTTTCTGTTGTTTTTTTCAAATAGTGGTATAAATTTGTATCAATAATTCCTATAAAAGTATTTTTATTATCATTTTAAGTATAAAATCATGGCTAAATCAAAATTAGAGTACATTTGGTTGGATGGTTATCAACCGACTCAAAGTTTACGTTCTAAGACTAAAATTGAAAATAATTTTAGCGGTAAATTGGAAGATCTAGATATGTGGTCTTTCGACGGTTCATCCACCCAACAAGCTGAAGGGGGTTCTTCTGATTGTTTGTTAAAGCCAGTGTATGTTTGTCCTGACCCATCGCGTCGCGATGGATTTTTGGTTATGTGTGAAGTGTTAAACGCTGATGGTACACCTCACGTTTCGAATGGTCGTGCTACGATTGAAGATGATGATAATGATTTTTGGTTTGGGTTTGAGCAAGAATATTTCCTGTGGGATCCAGAAACGAATAAGCCATTAGGTTTTCCAGCCAATGGATATCCTGAGCCTCAAGGGCCATATTACTGTTCTGTAGGTGCTAAAAACGCTTATGGTCGTGAGATTATTGAAGAACATTTGGATTTATGCATAGACGCAGGTTTAAATATTGAAGGAATTAATGCGGAAGTTGCCGCAGGCCAATGGGAGTTTCAGATGTTTGCTAAAGGTGCCAAACAAGCTGGAGATGAAATTTGGTTAGGTCGTTATATATTGGAGCGTTTGGGAGAGAAATATGGTGTTGCGATTAATTGGCATTGCAAGCCTTGGGGGGAATTAGATTGGAATGGATCTGGTATGCATGCTAACTTCTCAAATACCGCTTTACGTACAGCTGGAAATAAAGGCACATATGATACGATTTGTCAAGCATTTGCTCCATTCGTGAAAGAACATATTGAGGTTTATGGCGCAGATAATCACATGCGCTTAACAGGAAAACACGAAACTGCATCAATTCATGATTTCTCTTATGGGATTTCTGACCGAGGAGCATCTATCCGTATTCCTATTGCTGTTGTCGAAAAAGGATGGAAAGGCTGGTTAGAGGATCGTCGTCCAAATTCAGCTGCTGATCCGTATAAAGTAGCTGCCCGTATTATTAAGACAGTTAAAACAGCAAAAGTTTAAGATTTTTTTATCTTGCATTTATATACTTTTATGATCAAAAATGGCGGGGATTCCCGCCATTTTTGTTTTACCTTTGCATCCTAATTTTTTGTTATGCGGAAAGTAGCCTTTTATACATTAGGATGTAAATTGAATTTTGCTGAATCAAGTTCAATTGCCCGTTCATTAGAGCCTTTGGGGTTTATGCGCGCCGATTTTCAGGATTCTCCTGATTTATTTGTAATCAATACGTGCAGTGTAACGGAGCAGGCCGACAAAAAATGTAAAAAAGTAGTTCGTGAGGCAAAAAAAATTAATCCAGCATCAACGGTCGTTATTATAGGTTGTTATGCCCAATTAAAACCAGAGGAAATTGCTTCGATTCCTGGAGTTGACCTTGTGCTTGGTGCCAACGAAAAGTTTCAAATGCCCACCTTGCTCCCGCCTTATTTGAGTCGACAAGATAAAGATCTGCCAAAATTAATTGCCACAGAGATTCGATACGATTTGGATTATCATGCTTCCTACAGCGTTAATGACCGTACGAGAACATTTTTAAAAGTTCAAGATGGCTGTGATTATCCGTGTTCATATTGTACCATTCCTTTAGCGCGGGGACAGTCGCGCTCTGATAGCATTGCAAAAGTTTTGACGCTAATTGAGGAGGTAGCAGCAAATGGCGTAAAAGAAATTGTGTTAACTGGAGTGAACATTGGCGACTTTGGGATACAACAGGGCAAACGCGTGGAAACATTTTTTGATTTGGTACGTGCCATCGATGCAGAATCCTCCATTGAGCGATTTCGAATTTCAAGTATTGAACCTAATTTATTGACGTCCGAGCTGATTCAATTTTTAGCTTCTTCTACTCGGTTTGTGCCACATTTTCATATTCCATTGCAATCTGGTTCAAATTCAATATTGCGTTTAATGAAGCGAAGGTATCAACGTGAGTTATATATTGACCGTGTTACTCAAATTCGATCTGTTATGCCAAACGCCTGTATTGGCGTCGATGTAATTGTAGGCCATCCCGGAGAAACGCCTAAATTATTTTTAGAAACCTATGAATTTCTTAATTCCTTAGATATTTCGTATTTACATGTTTTCCCATACTCTGAGCGTGCCAATACCTATGCAGTGGATATTCAGCCTAAGGTAGACGGGATGCAAAAGGCAGAACGATCAAAAATGTTACACATACTTTCTGAGAAAAAACGTCACGTTTTTTATATGAGTCAATTAAGGCTAACAGGCTCTGTTTTGTTTGAGGAATCAAGCGAAAATGGTTTGATGGAGGGGTTTTCAGAGAATTATGTTCGTGTCGCTGTACCTTATGATCCATTGCAAATTAATACAATCCAACCAGTCCGATATAAATCCATTTTGGAAACTGGTCATGTTCAAGGCGAAGTATTAATAGTCGCTAGTCGCTAGTCGTCAGTTTCCTCTTACCTCGTACCTCTCACCTCTTACCTCTCACCTCTTACCTCGTACCTCTCACCTCTTACCTCTTACCTCTCACCTCTTACCTCTCACCTCTCAAAACAAAAAAGCCAGAAACTAAAAGTCTCCGGCTTTTTAATTGAAACAAAACCACAAGAACCATTACTTGCGGCTCTGTCGTGTTTGGATTATTCGGCTAACGACTCATCGTGTTGCGAAATATCCAATCCTAATCTTTCTTCTTCTTCATTGACACGTAGTGGAATAATTTTATCCGTTATAATCAATAAGATATAAGACAAGCCAAATGCGAACGCCGAAACAATCGCTAAAGCCAATAAGTGTTTAAAGAATAAGGTAGTCTCACCATAAAATAGGCCATTTTCAGCCACAGCAGCGTTAACAGCAGATGTTGCGAAAATACCTGTCATTAACATGCCGACCATACCACCTATGCCATGGCAAGGGAATACATCTAATGTGTCATCCAAATTTGAACTCGCTCTCCAATGTGCAGCAATGTTTGAAATAATAGCAGCAACAACACCAATAAATATCGCAACTGGAACTGTTACAAAACCTGCAGCAGGTGTAATGGCAACAAGGCCAACTACCGCGCCGATACAAAATCCTAGGGCAGATACTTTCTTGCCACGTGATACATCAAATAATATCCAAGATAAACCGGCCGCAGCAGCTGCAACGTGTGTCGTTGCAAAAGCTGTTACAGCTAAACCGTTAGCACCAACAGCAGAACCTGCATTGAATCCAAACCAGCCAAACCATAAAAGACCAGTTCCCAATAAGACGTAAGGAATATTAGCTGGAGGCAAAATGTTAGATTCGATGTGTGACTTGCGGCGACGTAAGTATAAAGCTCCCGCTAGTGCAGCCCAGCCGGCCGACATATGAACAACTGTTCCTCCAGCGAAATCAAGGACGCCTAAATTGAATAAGAAACCATCTGGATGCCATGTCCAATGCGCTAAAGGAGCATAAACTACAACACAGAACAAAATCATGAACAACACAAAAGCACGGAAATTAATTCGCTCCGCTAGAGCACCCGAAATAAGGGCTGGAGTGATAACCGCAAATTTCATTTGGAAAAAGGCAAATAATGCAAATGGAATTGTGAATTTTAATTGGTCAGTTGAGCCTAAAGACAATTTGTGATCAAATACATTATTGAACATAAAAAATGTTCTAGGGTCGCCAATCCAGCCACCTAGTGAATCACCAAATGCTAAGCTAAATCCAAATACCACCCAAATTACGGATATAACTCCCATGGCGATAAACGATTGTAACATTGTGGAGATAACGTTTTTGTGGTTTACCATTCCACCATAGAAGTAAGCTAATCCGGGTGTCATTAGTAATACTAAGCCTGATGCAACAATCATCCAAGCAGTATCTCCTGTATCTAATCCCTCTGTAGGTATAACTCCAGGAACCGAAGTTGTGAAAAGCGCAAGCACGGCTACGGCGACTAAAACAAGTAGCGGTATCCAATTTGGTTTTTGAGTTGTCATGTTGGTACGTTTTGAGTTATGAATAAAAATTACTTAAAAATTAAAACTTGTAGATAAAGTGTATTCCCAATGTTGTTTGAGATTTTTGACCTTTGCCATCACCATCAATAAATTGCTCTGATTTATATGAATCTGAGCGTAACTATGGCTTAATTAATAAATGTCCATCTGAAGCTGTAAATGTTCCTGTTAATGTGAATGAATTAACATCAGTCCCTGATCCGTCTGCCGCACGCAATGAACGCGCCCCACTTGTATTGTCAAATACCTCATAGCGACCTCCTAAGCTAAAAGTTTCTGTAATGGCGTAGTTGGAATACAACGCTACACCACCCCATGTTTTGCTATCTCCTACGTTTCCGCCTCCCTGGAAATCACCAGTTTGAGATCCGTAAGCTGCGTTTAGGCCAACTAAATATTTGGGTGTAATTTGATATGAAGTAGTTAAATCCAATAAATTGTAACTACCAGAATCATCTTTACCGCTAGCTAGGGGAGCAGATTCATTTGACGAAATGCCATTTACATAGACGTTCCAACCAGCAGCTGGAGATGTAAATACTTGATAAATGAATCCTTTGGATGCATTGTTGTCATTTAAATTATCCACATTGTTGACCAATCCAACCATGGCAGAAAATTTGTCGCTGAATGAATAATTTGCTTTTGCACCAATGTGATAAAAAGGGCCGTTGTTGAATAAATTAGAAAGAGAATAATTATAGTTAACTGGAGCATCAATTACTTCGTATCCTATATGTGTTCCAAATTGCCCCATCGTAAAGGTTAATTTATCCGACGCTTTCCAATTGAAATAGGCTTGCTTTATTGCCAAAGCTGTACTTCCTTTTCCTAATGGACCAACTAGGTTTCCATATTGCCCTAAATCAGCATTAGGTCCGAATGTTAAGTCAACTACGACATCCGCGTTTTTAGTCGCATAACCAAATTTGGTTTGAACAAGACCAAGCGAGAATTGGTTTGATTTCTGATCGAATGCACGCTCGTATCCAGAGGATCCTAAGTTGCTTCGTGAAGTTGGGTTATTGAAATTCAACATGTAATATGAATCGATATAACCTGAGAAAGAAAATTTTGGTGCTTCAGCTTCTTTTTCTTGGGAAAATCCACAAAATGCTGTTGCCGCAAATAGTGCTGTTAGGATAGATTTTTTCATGAATGGGATTGTTTAAGTGTTTATAAATGCTTGACTACAATTCAAAGGTTTGACAATAAATTGTATTATCCAAATAAATTCGAACAAAATTTAACTAATAATTGTAAAAAAAACATAAAAAGGTAAAAATTAGGTTAAATATTAAACTTGATTTTAATGAATTTACAAAAAATATAGAAAAATAAGTAAAATATAAACTACTAATTTGAATATTTGAAAAATTATATATCGCCTAGATTATTTTGATATGGGGCAAAAAAAAACCCATCGAATGATGGGCTTTTTCTAAATGAATATTTTTAGTTATGCTTCGGCGTGTAACCAAGCTTTCTTTTGTTCTAAAGTCTCTTTATCCTCAACATGATCCGGATCTGGAACGCAACAATCCACTGGACAAACTGCAGCACATTGTGGCTCCTCATGGAAACCAGTACATTCCGTGCACTTATCTGGTACAATGTAGTAGAACTCTTCTGATATAGGGTCAACAGGTGATTTGGCATCCATGGATGAACCATCTTCTAGTTCAACTTCAGTTAATGAAGTACCTCCAGCCCACGTCCACTCTACTCCTCCTTCATAAATGGCTGTATTTGGGCATTCTGGTTCGCACGCCCCACAGTTAATACATTCGTCAGTAATGATAATTGCCATAACAAGTATTAAAAATTTTACGCAATTTACGTAAGTAATTTTGAATAGTAAAAATTTTATAATTACTATTCATGTTTTTTATGAACTTTGTGTATCCATATTTAATTAAATGGCCCTCCTAATATGAAGAAAGAACGTTTTGTCAAGCTAGTTTCATTTCTTAAATCATACTTTTCTACCTCATCTAATCAGGAAAAAATAGAATTATTTATAGAAAAAGCTAAAAATGAAAATGCTTGGTTTTCGGATTTGCTTATTCGTAATGCCATGGAGGCAATAACGGAACAATTTTTAGAAGCATCGCGTTGGGAGGATTTTTTCGAACAATATGGAGTTCCTGTACAAGATAATCCGAAAAAAGTGGGTTTGATATTGCCTGGAAATCTGCCGGCCGTTGGTATGCATGATCTTCTCATGACCCTAGCGAGTGGGCACCTGGTCATCGTTAAATTAAGCTCCCAAGATCGTTCTTTAATGACAATGTATATTGAATTAATTAATTCATTTGAATCTGATCATAAAGTGGAGATTCAAGAGCGTATGTCGGGCGTTGATGCGGTTATAGCCACTGGATCTGATTTTTCTTCTGGATATTTTGTTAATTATTTTGCCAAAATCCCTCATCTTATTCGTAAAAATAGAAGTTCGGTAGCTGTACTTACGGGAAATGAAAGTGCTGATGATTTTAAGCAATTGGCTACTGATATATTTATGTATTATGGATTAGGTTGTCGGAATGTTTCTACACTAGCTGTTCCCGATTCAATTGATTTAGTCCCATTGTTTGATGTTTTGACATTAGAAGATTGGGTTTTAGACCATACGAAGTATTCCAATAATTACCAGTATCACAAAACATTATATTTGCTGAATCAAATTCCACATTTTGATTTAGGTAATCTGATAGTTACTGAAAACGATGGCCTGGTCTCCCCTGTTGGCGTTTTACATGTGTACCGGTATACTAGCGAAATAGAGCTTACTGATTGGTTGGCAATTAATGTTGAAAAGATTCAGTGCGTCGTAGGCTCAGACTACATCCCATTTGGCCAAGCGCAAAACCCCGCTTTAGATGATTTTGCTGATGGTGTCAATACGTATCAGTTTTTAACTAGTTTATCGTAAATGAATTGTTTCAGAATGACCGCTCCGATTGTGCCTATTACTGCACCTGTGATTACATCTAACGGATAATGGACACCTAAATAGATCCGACTATACGCTATGAGGCTGGCCCAAATTAGCAATGCTATGCCTAAAGGTTTGTTTCGAGTCAGTAAATAGAATCCCACGGCGACTGCAAATGCATTTGCAGCATGAGACGAACAAAATCCATAAAGTCCGCCTGGTCCGTTCGGCATATGAATCCATGATTGGAATTCCGGTACATGACTAGGTCGAAGCCGTTTAACGAGTGGTTTTAAAATGAAGGAAGAAATTTGGTCAGCCCAAACAATTGTTAGCACTAAATAAAAAACGCCAGCCTTAATTGATTTCCGATTATGCTGAAACAATTTCCAAATAAGAAAAGCATAAAGTGGAATCCAGACATATTTGTCGGACAAAAATTGCATAATTGGATCCACTGAATTGCTATGCCATTCATTGATTAACTTAAATAAGTTTTGATCCCATGCTGGAAACATCGTTTAAAATTTAAAGTGTTCCCGAGCTCGTCCCAAGGTTTGTTTAGCTATAGGTTCAACTTTACGTTCCCCTTCGGCTAGTTTTTCCTCAATCACATCTGGATTGTTGATATAAAAGTCAAATTTCTCACGTGCATCTTTGAAATAACGCAACATCATTTCGTGCAAAGCTTGTTTCGCATGACCAAATCCATATCCTCCTTGGATGTAGTTGGCATGCATTTCAATTGTTTTTTCGGGTGAGGCCAATAAGCTATACAGTTTAAACGTAATGTCTGTAGCTGGATCTTTAGGATCTTCCAAAGGAGTTGAATCGGATTCGATTTTTTTGATTTGTTTTAAAAGGTCTTTTTCTGGTAAAAAAATATCAATGTAGTTATTTAGGGATTTACTCATTTTGTTGCCGTCTAACCCTGGGATTGTCATGACGGATTCATTAATAGCTGCCTCAGGAATCACAAAGATGTCTTTTTGTGCCATGCGATTAAATGTTCCCGCGATGTCGCGCGTCATTTCAATATGCTGGCGTTGATCCTTTCCTACAGGAATAAGTTCGGCATCATATAATAAGATGTCGGCAGCTTGCAAAACAGGATAGGTGAAAAGTCCGGCATTCACTTGCGCCATTTGGGCAGATTTATCTTTAAAGCTATGCGCGTTTGCAAGCATGGGAAATGGTGTAATGCAGTTTAAATACCACATTAATTCCGTATGATAGGCTGCTAATTTGGATTGACGGTAGAAGTAATTTTTATCGGTGTCAAAACCGAAAGCCAACCACGCTGCCGCAATGGACAATGTATTAGATCGAATTTGTTCCCCATCACGTAAACTTGTCAGGGTATGTAAATCAGCGATAAACAAAAAAGATTCGTTGCCCGGTTTTTCAGAAAGTTCTATGGCAGGCAGAATGGCGCCCAAAATATTTCCTAAATGTGGTTTACCTGAGGACTGAATCCCTGTTAAAATGCGCATAATGACTATTTTAATAAATTT
>NZ_CBAUBA010000024.1:0-41398 GCF_964796385.1 Aquirufa sp.
TTCCAAAGAAGCTTTTACAAAAGCTTTACAAGTACTTATTCCCGAAATTCAAATCAATGATTTAGTTGAAGGAGGTGCCGGCGTTCGCGCGCAAGCATGTGATCGTACGGGAGGTTTGTTGGATGATTTCTCGATCGTTCAAGATGAGAAGGTTATCAATATTTTAAATGCTCCAAGCCCAGCGGCGACATCTGCTTTATCTATTGGTAAGTCGGTAGCCGAAATGGCGCTGGTGCGGTTTGGGTAAATTTCAAAGACGCGATACTTCGCGTCTTTGAAGAGAAATAGACGCGAAGTATCACGTCTGCACAGTATAATAGACGCGAGGTATCGCGTCTCTACAGTGTAATATTCGCGAAGTATCGCGTCTCTACGGTATAATAAACGCGAGGTATCGCGTCTCTACAAATTTGGCGCGAGTTTTCGCGTCATGGAAAAAATGATCCGTCACCAACATGAAATTATTGCTTAATTACCTTACTCATTACCGCTGGCGTGTTTTTGCAGCGCTAGGTCTCGCTGCCACCAACCAGATTTTTTCGTTAATGGATCCCTACATTTTTCGAAAAATTATCGATGACGTAGCCGCGGTTTATCATGCCGATACACACACCATGGCACAATTCGTAGATGCCATTTGGCCTTTAGCCTTAGCGTCTGTAGGTGTGGCTTTTGTTAGTCGGGTGGCGAAAAATTTTCAAGACTATATGATTAATACAGTCACCCAAAAGGTGGGGGCCAATTTATATTCCGATGGCATCCGACACTCCCTGGAATTGCCTTATGAAACCTTTGAAGACCAACGATCCGGCGAAACGCTAGGAAAATTGCAAAAGGTCAGAACCGATGTGGAGAAGTTGATTACGCTAGGCATCAACATCCTATTCCAGTCGGTGATTGCGCTTGTCTTCATCTCGATCTATGCATTTTCTGTGCATTGGATGATTATGCCTTTATTTCTTGTGACGGGTCCACTTATCGCATGGGTATCCTCCGTTTTAAGTAAAAAAATCAAAGTCATTCAAATCGAAATTGTCAAAGAATCGACCGGTTTAGCAGGATCTACGACCGAATCCCTACGCAATATCGAGTTGGTGAAATCACTGGGTTTAGCCGAACAGGAAATTGCACACTTAAATGCAACAACGGAGAAAATCCTAAAACTCGAATTGAAAAAGGTTCGCTATGTGCGCTCCATGGCCTTCGTGCAAGGGACATGCGTGAACCTTTTGCGTATGCTCATGGTCGTGGTATTAATTTATTTAATCTATCAAGGCAAAATTACCATTGGTCAATTCTACTCACTCAACATCTACTCATTCTTCTTATTTAATCCCTTGCAAGAGATCGGAAATGTGGTCAACACCTTCCGCGAAGCCGAGGTATCATTGCAAAATTTTGAACAGATTTTAGCTATTCCAGGCGAGCAAAAGCCGGAAAATCCGAAGGCAATTACGCATATTGAAGATTTGACATTTGATCATGTGTCATTCCAACATCAATCCGCGACCCAAGAAGCGCTGTCCGATATTTCATTTCAAGTCAAAGGTGGCGAAACCATCGCGTTTGTTGGACCATCCGGTGCCGGGAAATCCACGCTAGTGAAATTACTTGTGGGTTTATATCGTCCGAAAAAAGGAAATATATATTACAATGGTGAGCCAGAGAATGCCATTGATTTTGACCAACTGCGTAAAAAAATTGGTTTTGTGACTCAGGATACTCAATTGTTTTCCGGCTCGATTCGAGAGAATTTATTGTTCGTAAATCCGTATGCGACCGATGCCCAATGTATGGAGGTGTTAGAAAAAGCGGCATGTCAGAGTTTGTTGGCGCGCGCCGACAAAGGCCTTGATTCACTCATTGGGGAAGGTGGTGTAAAAGTATCAGGAGGGGAGAAGCAACGTTTAAGTATTGCCCGAGCATTATTGCGTGATCCGAATTTATTGGTTTTTGATGAAGCAACTTCAGCGTTAGACTCCTTAACGGAAGAAGAAATTTCTGAAACGATTCGTGCAGTTTCGCAAAATGCGGAGCATTTGACTATCTTGATCGCCCACCGTTTGTCCACGATTATGCATGCCACGCGCATCTATGTTTTGGAGAAAGGGGAAGTGGTCGAATCGGGGAATCACGCTAGTTTGTTGGCCGACAAAGGTTTGTATTACGCCATGTGGCGCCAACAAGTAGGGGAAAACAAATAAATTATTTTGAATTTCCTTGATTAGCCATATATTGTTTGGCAATCCTTTGGCTTGAACAAATCGGATTGCGTATATTTGTCGTTTGAAAAAATTTAATCCTATGTCATTAAACAAATTCTCAAGAACCTTAACTCAAGAAGTGACAAATCCTGCGGCGAAAGCAATGCTTTATGGCATTGGATTAACTGCCGAGGATATGGATAAGGCCCAGATAGGTATTGCAAGTACCGGTTACGAAGGTAATCCATGCAATATGCACTTAAATGGCTTATCGGTTCATGTGAAAAAGGGAATTCAAGAAAATGGCATGGTGGGTTTAATCTTTCATACGATAGGTGTGTCAGATGGTATGACCAATGGAAACGACGGAATGAGTTATTCTTTACCATCTCGTGATATTATTGCCGATTCAATTGAAAATGTTGTGGGGGCACAATGGTACGATGGTGTTATAGCGGTCGTGGGTTGTGATAAAAATATGCCAGGAGCGATGATGGCGTTAGCACGTTTGAACCGTCCTGGAATGTTGGTTTATGGTGGTACCATTCGGTCCGGAATCTACAAAGGAGAAAAATTAGATATTGTATCAGCTTTCGAAGCGCTGGGTAAGAAATATGCGGGCACCATTTCAGATGAAGATTATGAAGGGGTTATTCGGAATTCAATTCCGGGTGCGGGGGCTTGTGGAGGCATGTACACAGCGAATACGATGGCATCTTCCATGGAGGCAATGGGCTTAGTTTTGCCAAATTCCTCGACATACCCAGCTACGCACGAAGGAAAGAAAGCAGAGTGTTTGGCAATCGGTGCAGCGATGAAAGTATTATTGGAGAAAAATATTTGTCCGCGCGACATCATGACCCGACATGCATTTGAGAATGCGATGACGGTCGTAATGGCATTAGGTGGAAGTACCAATGCCGTGTTGCATTATTTGGCTATTGCACATTCTGCGGGGGTGAAATTTGACTTAAAAGACATTCAAGATATTTCAGATCGTACACCATTGATGGCTGATTTGAAGCCTTCCGGTAAATATTACATGGAGGATGTTTTGGAGATTGGGGGAATGCCCGCGATCTTAAAATATTTGTGGAAGGAGGGTTATTTGCATGGTGAATGTTTGACTGTGACAGGTAAAACAATGGCTGAAAATTTGGCGGATGCGCCAGATTTGGATTTTGATTTACAAAAAATCATTTTTCCAAAATCGAAGGCATTGAAATCATCTGGACATATTCAAGTCTTGTATGGCAATTTAGCCACAGAAGGCGCCATTGCGAAGATTACTGGAAAAGAAGGCGAGCGATTTGAGGGGCTAGCGAAAGTGTGCGATCGTGAAGAAGATGTGATGGAATTTTTATCCAAAGGAGAGATTAAAGCAGGGCATGTAGTCGTTATTCGTAATGAGGGACCGAAAGGTGGACCAGGGATGCCCGAAATGTTAAAGCCAACCTCTGCTTTGATGGGAGCTGGTTTAGGGAATTCGGTAGCGATGATTACCGACGGACGTTTCTCTGGAGGCACACACGGATTTGTGGTGGGTCACGTAACGCCAGAAGCACAAGATGGGGGAAATATCGCCTTGGTGAAAGATGGAGATAAGATTACGATCGATGCAGTTGACAATAAAATCATTTTGCATGTGTCAGATGAGGAGTTGGCAGAACGTCGGAAGGCGTGGAAACCATTGGTTTCACCGCATACATCAGGCGTTTTACGGAAGTATATCAAAAATGTTGCCTCAGCGAGTTTAGGCTGTGTGACAGATTTATAAAAAATGATAATTACCCTTTTTTTCTATCATGCGATGGCTTAATTTAGCCTTTCCTTGATTTTAAAAACCAAATAGAATGAATACCATGGGACAAACCCAAACGCAGACTGCTGATTCGAACCAGGCCGACCAGAAAAAATTCTTGACGGGCGCTCAGGCGATTATGGAATCTTTGGTTGCGCAAGGGGTTACGACTATTTTTGGGTATCCGGGGGGTGCGATTATGCCAACCTACGATGCGCTATTTGATTATCAAGATCGGTTGAAGCACATATTAGTGCGTCATGAGCAGGGTGCTGGTCATGCCGCGCAAGGCTATGCTCGTATGTTGAATAAAGCAGGCGTTTGCATGGTAACTTCAGGTCCTGGAGCGACCAATTTGATTACTCCAATTGCTGATGCGATGTTGGATTCAACGCCTTTAGTATGTCTTGTGGGCCAAGTTAAAGGAAATTTACTCGGTACAGATGCGTTTCAAGAATGTGATTTAATGGGGATTTCCATGCCAGTGACGAAATGGAATTATCAAGTGTTGGATCCCAACGAGATTCCAGAAATCATCGCCAAAGCATTTTACATTGCAGAATCGGGTCGCCCCGGTCCAGTATTGATTGATATTACACGCACCGCTCAGTCTGAAATGATGACGGAGCCCTTTAAATTCACACCTTGCACATCCATTATCTCGTATAAACCACGTATCGAGCCGAAGAAGGAGCATTTAGAGGCAGCTGCTAAGTTGATCAATGGGGCAAAAAAACCCTACATATTAGCGGGTCACGGAATCATTATCTCAGGTGCAGAAAAAGAATTAAATGAATTAGTTGACAAAGCAGGAATTCCCGTGGCGACAACTTTATTAGGCATGTCCTCCATGGATGCGGATCACCCCATGTTCGTTGGCTGGCCCGGTATGCATGGAAATTACGGCGCTAATGTATTAACAAATTCATGCGATGTGCTAATCGCTATTGGTATGCGTTTTGATGACCGGATAACGGGAGATTTGTCGACCTATGCAAAACAGGCGAAAGTAGTTCACATTGAAATTGATCCAGCGGAAATTGATAAAAACGTAAAAGCAGATGCACCGGTAGTAGGTGATGCCAAATCCGCTTTGCGTGCGCTTTTGCCGCTGATTAAGCCTGCGGAACATAAAGAATGGCGTGCGGAATTTGACGCATTTGATAAAGAAGAATATGAAAAAATTACCTTGAAAGATGTATTTCATGATGGGGATCAAATTAAAATGGGTGAAGCCATTGCCATGTTGTCTGATAAGACAAAAGGGGAGGCTGTGATTGTAACAGATGTAGGTCAACATCAAATGGTGACTAACCGGTATTATCGGTTTAAGAAAAGGAATTCAAGTGTGACATCAGGTGGAGCAGGAACGATGGGTTTTGCCCTACCGGCGGCATTTGGGGCAAAAGTAGCTGTTCCAGAACGCGAAGTTGTGGCTGTGATTGGAGACGGTGGTTTCCAGATGACTTTACAAGAGTTGGGTACAATCGCACAAAGTAAATTGCCCGTTAAAATCATTATTCTGAATAATAATTTCTTAGGAATGGTGCGTCAGTGGCAAGAGTTGTTTCATGCACGTCGTTACTCTTTCGTTGAATTAGAAAATCCAGATTTTATTATGATAGCCAAAGGTTTCGGTATTGAAGGTCATAAAGTATCTGATCGCGGTTTGTTAAATGAGTCGCTAGACACCCTATTGAATTCCGAGACGCCTTATATTTTAGAAATTGTATGTGAAAAAGAGGGAAATGTTTTCCCAATGGTGCCTTCGGGCAGTACCGTAACCAATGTGAGGCTAGAGTAATATGTTGACAAATTATACACTTTCTGTATTTACCACGAACACGGTAGGTTTATTAAATCGAATTACGATCATTTTCACGCGTCGCCGACTGAACATTGAGAGTTTAACGGTTTCGGAAACAGAGCGTCTCGGGGTTTCACGTTTTACGATTGTTATCCGAAATGAAAATCGGGATGTCGTAGAGAAGTTGGTGCGCCAAATCCGAAAAGTAACGGATGTCCTAGCTGTCTATGGTTATTTAGATGATGAAATTATATATAATGAAGTTGCGCTTTTTAAGTTGGCAACGCCACTTGGTGGCGAGCCGATTGACGTGAAAACGATTAATTTAGATTGGAATGCTAAAGTGGTCCATTGGGGATTGGAATATGTGGTGGTAGAGAAAAATGGAACGGGTGATGAATTAGGTGAATTTTATAACTACTTGAAAAAGTGGGAAATATTAGAGTATATCAAATCGGGTCGTATTGCTGTAGGTAAGACGGAAAAAGGTTTGGTGGAATTTCTTCCCGAGGGTAATTGGGAAATCGTATAATCGAAAAAGTTTATAAATTAAAAGACAAAAAAATGGCAAAGATTAATTTCGGTGGAGTTGTTGAAGACATCGTAACACGAGAAGAGTTTCCTTTAGAGAAAGCTAGACAAGTATTAGCTGATCAAACAATCGCAGTAATTGGTTACGGCGTTCAAGGTCCAGGTCAGGCGCTTAACATGAAAGACAATGGTCTGAATGTGATTGTAGGCCAACGGAAAGGTAAAACTTATGACAAAGCTGTTGCTGACGGTTGGGTTCCAGGTGTAACTTTATTCGAAATCGAAGAAGCATTGGAAAAAGGAACGATTATTTGTTACTTACTTTCGGATGCTGCTCAAATCGAATTATGGCCAACGGTTAAGAAATATTTGACGGCTGGGAAGTCGCTTTACTTCTCACATGGATTTGGAATTACGTATAAAGAAAAAACTGGAATCGTTCCTCCGGCGGATGTAGATGTATTTTTAGCTGCTCCAAAAGGATCAGGTACATCTTTGCGTCGTTTGTTCGTAGCTGGTAAAGGCTTGAACTCTTCATTCGCTGTATACCAAGATGCAACAGGAAAAGCACGTGAAAAGTGTATCGCTATGGCGATTGGTGTAGGTTCAGGATATTTATTTGAAACTGATTTCTACAAAGAAGTTACGTCTGACTTAACTGGTGAGCGTGGAACTCTAATGGGTGCTATCCAAGGTATTTTCGCTGCACAATACGAAGTGTTACGCGCGAACGGTCACTCTCCATCAGAAGCATTTAACGAAACAGTGGAGGAATTGACGCAATCGTTAATGCCATTAGTAGCTGAAAATGGAATGGATTGGATGTATGCCAACTGCTCTACGACGGCGCAACGTGGTGCTTTGGATTGGTGGAAACCTTTCCGCGACGCGACTAAGCCTGTATTCGAGAAATTATACAACTCTGTAAAAACGCAAGCAGAAGCAGAGCGCTCAATTACATTGAATTCTCAACCGGATTACCGCGTGAAATTAGATGCTGAATTGAAAGAAATGGCAGATATGGAAATGTGGAGAGCAGGTGCTGCGGTACGTAGCTTACGTCCGGAAAACAACTAACTTTAACTTGCTTTAATTGGAGTCGCTTGGAATGATCCAAGCGACTTTTTTTATTGGCGGGCTTTTGGTTTTTTGTACATTTGCAAGGCATGGAATTCAACAAACTTAATCACGTTCCAAGCCTCGAAGAAATCAAGCAAGCTGCTAAACAAATCCAAAAGGTCGTTCGCGAATCTCCATTGGAATATGCAGCCTGTCTGTCTGAACGGTACGGAGCAAACATTTATTTGAAGCGAGAAGATTTGCAGGGTGTTCGATCCTACAAAATTCGCGGTGCCTTCCATAAAATTTCAAGTATTCCTGTCGAACTACGCGCTCAAGGAATCGTAGCTGCTTCTGCAGGAAACCACGCGCAAGGCGTAGCGCTTGCCTGCGCACTTTTGGGGATTCAAGCCTATATATTTATGCCCAAAAATACGCCTTTGCAAAAAGTGGAGGCTGTTCGATTTCATGGGCAAGAACGCGTTAAAATTAAATTAGTTGGCGAAACCTTCGATGAGGCGTATGCAGCATCACTCGCTTTTTGTGCGAAGAATAACGCAATCTACATTCCTCCATTTGACGACTTTGATATCATTGCAGGCCAAGCCACCGTTTGTCTTGAAATCTTAGATCAAGTTCCTGAATCACTTGATTACCTTATTTTAGCTGTTGGCGGTGGCGGTTTGGTCGCTGGCTCAGCCCTGATTCTCGACTATTTATCTCCTAATACGCGTCTAATTGCTGTTGAGCCAGAAAAAGCAGCATCGTTGACCGTAGCCATGGCACATGGTGCTCCTGTGGTTTTACAGGAAATAGATTCATTTGTGGATGGCGCTGCGGTTAAACGCATGGGTGACAAAACGTTTGAAATAATTCAAAATCGAATCGATCGTGTATTAGCTATTGAAAAAAGCCATTTATGTCAAACTATGCTAGATTTGTATCAATTTTATGGCATGATCGTTGAACCCGCTGGAGCGTTGTCGGTGGCTGCTTTATCCACCATCGCAGCCGAAATTAAAGGCAAGACTGTTGTTTGTGTAGTTTCTGGAGGAAATTTTGATCCGAAGCGTTTCCCTGAAATTCGCGAATTCGCAAAAATTGCTCAAAAAGAATAATTTTTTTCAAATTTTTCACTCCAATATAAAATCGTATTTAAGATTATTTATCTTTTTTGGGTCTAATTATGGTTAAAAAATCTGTAATTGTGCTTTTTTTTCAGTAAAACTAGTTAATTAGTCTAATTAGTGTTCATGCGCGTAATTGCTTCCTAATCTAAAATAATTTAGTTTTACGCTCTAATTAGCAAACAAGCCGCATGAGTAATCGCATTCAAATTTTTGATACTACGCTTCGAGATGGAGAACAAGTTCCAGGTTGTCAGTTAAACCGAGAGGAAAAAGTTGAGGTAGCTAGAGAGCTTGAAAAATTAGGCGTTGATGTCATAGAGGCTGGTTTTCCCATTTCATCTCCTGGTGATTTTGCTTCGGTAAAAGCCATTGCTGAATCGGTTACAGAGTCGACCGTTTGTGCGTTAACGCGCGCCAAAAAAGAAGATATAGATGCTGCTGTAGCAGCCTTACAATCGGCTCGTCGTCCGCGTATTCATACGGGAATCGGTTCATCAGATGTTCATATTAAACATAAGTTTAATTCAACTCGCGAAGAAATTATCGAGCGTGGGGTGTGGGCTGTAAAGTATGCCAAATCCTTCGTTGAAGATGTCGAATTCTTCGCCGAAGATGCTGGTCGGGCCGATTTACCATTCCTTGCTAAATTAACTTCCGAAGTTATCAAAGCGGGTGCGACGGTTGTCAACTTGCCTGATACAACTGGATATCTTTTGCCAAATCAAATGTTTGATCGCATCACTTATTTGTTTGAACATGTTGATAATATTCATCAGGCAACAATTTCCATGCATAATCACAATGATTTAGGATTAGCGACGGCAAATACCATGGCAGGTATTCAGGCAGGTGCGCGTCAAGTGGAAGTAACGATCAATGGAATTGGAGAGCGAGCCGGAAATACCTCATTAGAGGAGGTTGCCATGATCCTAAATGTTCACAAAGATTTGGGCTATACGACAGGAATTAATCCGAAATATTTATACCCAACAAGTTGCTTGGTTTCGAATTTGATGGGTATGCCTGTGCAGGCTAACAAAGCCGTTGTGGGCGCTAATGCTTTTGCTCATTCATCGGGTATCCATCAGGATGGATTTTTAAAGCATGCGCAAAATTATGAAATCATGAATCCGGAGGATGTGGGCGTGCCTTCTTCCGCGATCTTATTGACCTCACGTTCTGGTCGGGCAGCCTTGCGCCACCGACTAAACATCTTGGGATTTGATTTTGAAAAACCTGAATTAGATAAAATTTATACGCGCTTTATTTTGATGGCCGATGCCCGAAAAATGATTCATGATGAAGATCTGAAAGAGTTAGTTGGTTAATCAACCATCCGAGGGACGCGCAAGTGTCCCTTTTTTATTTCACGCTACTCGCCAATTTGATTTGATTAGCCTCTAGAATTTGTAGAATTTGCAAATTGATTTCTTGTTTCACTAGTTGGAATTTAGCAAAGTCTTTCGTTTGTACGAAGAAGGTTACGCTGATTTCCAGCGCGTACAAGCCGAATCCCTCAAACACAACTTTAGGTGCTTTCTTTTTACATAAAGCATCCTCGAGAATCGTTTTCTCAATAGCTGCTATGGCAGGTTCAATTTGATTCGTTTGCGTTTGAAGGTCACAGGTTAAGGTAAATTTAGCCCGACGGAATTCGCGATCTGTCAAATTTTCAAGGGACTGTGATGTAAGCAATCGGTTTGGAATCACAATTAAATTTCCATCCACGCCTCGAAGGCGCGTACTACGAAAGCCAATTTTTTCGATGTCGCCAGAGATTGTGCCAACTTGGATCGTGTCACCAACTACGAAGGGTAGGTCTAAAAAAATCGTAAACGACGCAAATAGATTCTCGAGCGTTTCTCTTGCGGCCAAAGCAAGCGCTAAACCACCTAAACCTACCCCTGTAATTAAGGCAACTACATCTACTTCGAAAATACGACCGAGTAAAACAAAACTAGCACCGGTGATAATAAAGACCATGGATAGGTCGTTTATAAACGGAATGAATTGCTGTTTTGCTTTCTCGCCTACCCCCTTCCATTTTTCTTGAGCGACCAAAATACCCACTTTCATTAAGCGAATGATTACCCATGTGAAAGAAAGAATAAGCGTTGTTTCAAAGGTCTTTTTGACTAAATATAATAGGCCAAATTTATCTATTGACGCGATATTCCAGGTTTGTGGTATATGTAAGTTTTGAGATGCCAGATAGAGGAATACCCAAAAGAGCAATAACTCAAAGGGCTTCCGTAATAACTGAATACAATCTTGAATAGAGACCGATTCTACAGGAATGAATCGGTATACAAGTTTAGAAAACGAATTGGAAATAAAACGGCGAATTAAAATCCCTACAAGTAAAACTCCCAAAAACGCGAGTAAATCAAAAGCAGTATTTTCAAGCCATACCCATTTATGTAATCTTTCCATACATCATGAAAACAAATTATGATTTCAAATATAGCTAATATCTTATTCGATTATGAAAAAAATTACGACCTTTGCAGACTTGAATTATATAATAGAGCCGATTTTAACCGCATGATTTACAAGCAATTGATTTATACCCAACTTTCTAAAAAGGCTCTCCGAGTATTTTTTTGTGCCTCATTTTGTTTTTCATTTGGCATTTTTCAAACGTCCTTCGCGCAGACTATTGTAAATTCTCCGCTCTCTTACATAGGTATGGGGGAAATCTATCCGGCCGAAACACCTTCAAATTCCATGATGGGAGGAATTGGAATTTCCAATTCGAATGGAATCTACTCGAATCAAATGAATCCAGCGTTACTAGCTCGAAACCGTTACACAGTATTAGAAGCTGGAATTAATGCGGAATTAAAAAATATGCAAGATTACCGTCAGCGCCAACAAGTTTTGGGGGGTAATTATCAATCATTTAGTTTAACCTTACCCATGTCAAATCGTTGGACCATGTCATTCGGGATCCGTCCGCATTCTAATGTTAATTATGAGACTAAATCATACCGAAGATTAAATGTTTTAGGTGTAGATAGTTTGATTTATGGCTACAAAGGAACAGGGGGCGTAAGTAAATTAACAATGAATCATGGCGTTCGTATTGGAAAAGAATTTTACATTGGATTAGAAACTGCGTATTTATTTGGAACAGTTTCGCGTCAAGTATCAACGCAAAATTTGTCTGATGGGCAATACTACAAGATACAACTTGAAAATGCGACACGTTATTCTGACTTTTCATTTAAAGCGGGAATAGCCTATCGGCACATGATTAAAAATGATATTTTCCTTAATCTAGGAGCGACATTTGATTTATCTAATCAGCTAGGTGCAACGAATTTACGTCGTTTTGCCACCTTAGATTTGACTGGATTAAATGTGATTAACTCGGATACACTTGAAAAAGAGACGAAGTTCAATCAAAAAATCCCTGTTGCCCAGCGCTTTGGTATTAGTTTAGAGAAACCGGCGGTATGGATGGTTGGCGTTGATTATTCACGCACAAATTGGACTGCTATTCAAAATAATTTAGGCCGGTCAGCCAAATTGCCTACTACCTCAACAATTGCCTTTGGTGCGGAATATACACCCGATTTTGAATCTATTTCAAATTTTTTCAAACGAACTACCTACCGTGTAGGTTACAGTTATGCAACAACCCCATATGATTTCGCGGGGAATGGGCGTTTTGCGAAAGATGAATTTGTTAGCGGAGGATTCGCTTTCCCATTACGTAATTTCTTGAATTACATTAACATTTCATACCAGTTCGGCCGAAGAGGGTTGTTGGCCGACAACGCCCTTGAAGAACAATACCAGCGCGTTGTGATTGGATTAACCCTAGGAGATGCCTGGTTCCAGAAAGTCAAACTAAACTAATATCGTATCCATGCGCCAGCTTCGGATTATTTATTTGTTCGGTTGGGTCATTTGCCTTCTCGCTTGCAGCGAACAAAAAAAATCTGTTAACTTAATATTTAAAGGTCCAAAATCAGAACTTTCAGGTATCGATATGATTTATTCTGATTCTGCCCGTGCAGTTGTTCGCATGGTTACGGAGAGTCAAATTACGACGCCAACGGAAGATCGAATTTACCCCAAAGAGATGAAGCTTTGGTTTTATGATAAATTGGGAAATGTAACCTCGATGATTCGAGGAGATTCTGCGCATTTTTTTCGACAAACTAATTCGTACCGTTTAATGGGTCATGTGGTTATCAATAACCAATTAAAAGGGGAGCTGATTAAGACCGATGAGTTTACCTGGTTACCAGGGGAAAAGCGGATTTTCACAGAAAAACCCGTTTCAATCAAAACGCGAACGGAAATTATTCACGGCGTAGGCTTAGACGCAGCGCAAGATTTTTCAACGTATTCGTTGCGGCATGTGACTAATTCTATTTTGACCGTAGATGAATTACCCACTAATTAATCTACCCCCTTCAATGCGATTCTAGTTGAGTCAAATGAAAAAATTTGCTCATTATTTCCCCACTCATGGCGCATAAACGTGATTATTTCAGCAATGTCAATCGCATGTAATTTCGGATTTGCAGGCATGTAACCTGACGCAGATTTACGCCCTTGTTTGATTAACTTGGCCAGATCATTAGCAGGAATTTTACTTTTTGTGATAGCTGGATATAAATTTCGAAGACCTAGCCCATTCGATTGGTGGCAATTAGCGCAATTATTTTCATATTGAACTCTCCCCTCAATCACATATTGCTCATGGAGAATCTCCTCTTTAGACTGGCACGCGATAAAACTAAAAGCCAAAGCGGCTAACAATATGTGTTTCATTTTAGTAAGATTTCTAAATCTTCAATTAGGTGATTTACTTCTTCTTCTTTTGTTCCATCGTAAATTCCACGGATGTGACGCTGCTTATCCACTAGGATAAAGGCACCGCTGTGCACAAATCCACCTACCTCATTTTTATCTTCTTGTGTTGTCACCATATAGCTTTTTTCTCCCAAGGCATAAATGGCTTTTTTGTCACCTGTCAGCATGTTCCAGCGCGGAGCTTTTACGTCTAAGCGACTCGCATATTGCCTTAAAATATAAGGTTTGTCAAAATCAGGGTCAATGCTATGCGATAGGATTCGAATTTGATTATTCGTTGCATAACGTTCATAAATACGCAGCAACTGCGTTTTCATTTTTGGACAAATCGTTGGACACGTCGTAAAAAAGAAGTCGGCAATGTAGATTTTCCCCTCCATATCTTTTTCGCTTACCCAGATTGAATCCTGATTAAGGAATCTAAACGGAGGGATTTGGTGGTATATCGTATCTGTTTTTCCACCAATAATACGTGTTTGGTGCCTTCCTAAAAAGGGCAGTTTTTTGTCTTGCGTGCAACTCAATGCGACAAATAAAAGACTAGCGAGAAAGATACGTTTTAGCGGCATGAAGACTTGAGTCTGTTGATGTTTTTAATCGGGTCAATGCAGAATATTGTGATTGAAGGTAGGTTAATTTTTCGCCAACGGCCAATTTAGATAAGCTGTCGAGTGAAAACTGATGCATCCATTCCATCATAGATTGATCTGCCTGATCTAGTGCATGGATAATTTGTTTAATGTCTACAGAATCTTTTCCTTTGGAAATGCTATCTAAGGAGGATTTGAATGAAATCAATTGTTCGGTTTGCGGCATTAACGTATCGTGAAGTTTCAATACTTTTTCTTGTAATGCGGAACTCAATTTTTCTTCTGCAGTCGTACAAGCAAAAGCTGTCGTAAGGAAGACTATCGTAACGATTTTTTTAAGCATGATTTGATTGAATTAATTTTCGAACATTCTCTTTAAGCTCAACATATCCTTGCGTCCCTCCAATCATTTTGGCAATCTCATCCACGCGATCTTCCCCTTTCAGTTCTCTGAGGCTAGTAACTGTTTTTTCACCTGCATGATCCTTGTAAACGAACCAATGATGCGCACCTGCTGCTGCAATTTGGGGCAGGTGGGTAATGGCAATGATTTGATGTGAATGGCTCATTTGTGTTAACATTTGGCCAATTTTAATTGCAATTTCACCTGAAACGCCGGTATCTATTTCATCTAAAATGAGGGTAGGCAATGCGCGTTTTTCAGCTAACAAGTGCTTAATTGAAAGCATGAGTCGGCTCATTTCTCCTCCCGAAGCAATTTGGCGAAAGGGCTTAGGCGCCAATCCTTTATTTGCCGAAAACAATAATTGGATTTTATCAATCCCTGACATTTGAATTTCTTGTTCCCGTATTTCCCAATCGAGTGTTGCGTTTGGAATGCCGAGTGCTTGTAGTGATTCTTGTAATTTGTGGGTGATGGGTTTGTAGACCTCCCTGCGGTTAGCTTGTAATTGAGCAGCTTGGGTTTGGGCTAATTTAAAGGTTGATGCTACCTGTTTTTCTGCCAAAGCCAGTGCTTCGTCTAGATTGGCATGACTTGAAATCTGATTATCAATGTCATCACGAAGCTGAATCAATTGGTCAATCTCTCGTAACTGGTATTTTTGAAGTAGACGATTTAGTAAATCAAGTCGCTGTTGAGATTGGATTAATTCGTTCGGATCAGACTGGAAATTTTGAGCTTCTCGTTCAATTTCGTTGGCCAAATCTTTTGTCTCTAGCCAAATACTCTCTAACCTTTTTTGCCAGCTCGCATAATCCTCTCCAAATTTACTTAGTATATTAACTTGTTGTAACGCGGCACGCATTTGCTCAACAGTTGATATATCGGCTGCGCTCATTAAATTAGCCAGCTGCGCCAACCTTTCGTTGATTTGCTCAGCGTTTTGTCCTTTTTCTACCTGAGAACGAAGCGTTTCATATTCATTAGGAATGAGATTTGCATCACTTAATTCCTGGAATTGAAATTGCAAAAAATCTAGTCCTTGTGTTCCTTCGGCTGCTTTTTTTTGTAATACTTGCAGGTCTTTTGTCGCTTGATTGTATAGTCGATAACTCGTTTGGTAGGCCAATTTAAGCGTCTGGTTTTGCGCAAAACTGTCAACTAACTCCAGTGTAAAATCTGTATTAGCGAGCCACCAGGTGTCTTGTTGGGAATGTATGTCAACCAATTCTTGGCCAATTTTTTTTAGCGAATCTAAGTTGACTGGACTGTCATTTACGAATGTACGTGATTTGCCTTGTGGGTTAATTTCACGTCGGATAATACATGGTTCTTCGAAATCAATACCTTCTTCTTCGAAAATTTGTTGGATGTGCGGATAAGGCGCTACTGAAAATGTGCCCTCGATAATGCACTTTTTTTCTGGGTCAAAGAGAGATTTTCCGTCGGATCGGGCACCCATAAGTAGGGAGATTGCACCTAGCAAAATGGATTTGCCGGCACCCGTTTCTCCCGTGATCACACTCAAGCCGTCGGATAGGCTCAAATTAATTGAGTCTATGAGGGCGTAATTTTGAATGTGTAGGTGCTTAATCATGTAATGGTATTCGAATTCGAATTTACACAAAAATATGTTGTTCGATTTTTTATTTCCAAGCTTAAAAGGTTTTTGATGAATTTTATCAATAATTTGTACCTTTGGAAAAATTTCTTGCCTACGTATATTTAATCCCTACCCAATGAGTGTTTTAGTTAACAAGAATTCGAAAATTATAGTCCAAGGATTTACCGGAACTGAAGGTACCTTTCATGCCGAACAAATGATTGCCTACGGTACGCAGGTTGTAGGCGGGGTTACTCCAGGAAAAGGTGGTGGTTCTCATTTAGATAAGCCTATTTTTAATACGGTTTCAGAAGCGGTTGCTAAAACGGCAGCGGATACGTCTATCATTTTTGTTCCGCCTGCTTTTGCTGCAGACGCAATTATGGAGGCTGCTGAAGCTGGCATTAAAGTGATTATTTGTATCACGGAAGGAATTCCGACGAAAGATATGATCATTGCGAAAGAATATATACAAAATTTTGATTGCCGATTAATCGGACCTAATTGCCCGGGAGTAATGACAGCTGAAGAATGTAAAGTAGGCATTATGCCTGGTTTTATTTTCCAGAAAGGTCGGGTGGGTATCGTTTCCAAATCAGGTACTTTAACGTATGAGGCAGTAGATCAATTAACTAAAGCTGGATTAGGCCAAACAACTGCTATCGGAATCGGTGGTGACCCTATTATTGGTACAACCACTAAAGAAGCGGTTGAACTTTTAATGAATGATCCAGAAACAGAGGGTATTGTGATGATTGGAGAAATTGGTGGAGGCATGGAAGCTGAAGCAGCACTTTGGATTAAAGCAGACGGGAATCGTAAACCGGTCGTAGGCTTTATCGCTGGCCAAACAGCCCCAAAAGGACGCCGAATGGGTCATGCGGGTGCGATTATTGGTGGGGCGGATGATACAGCAGAAGCAAAAATGAAGATCATGAAAGAATGTGGAATTCATGTTGTTTATTCTCCTGCAGATATTGGTGAAACGATGATTAAGGCGTTAGCTGGAAAATAATAAAATCAAAAGGATGCATCCTTTAGTTCAAAAATCTGCTCACCTGAACTTAATTAGCCAGGTAAGCAGATTTTTTTTATGGGGTTTACTTAGCCTATTTGTGCAAGTAGGACATGCGCAATGGAAGCAATCACATGCATTTGAGAAGGAATGGATGGTGTATCAGCCAACCGTCAAGGGGTTTTTACCCTATATTGCATCAAAACATTTTGGGTATAAATCAAAATCACTGGCTGTAAATCCGGCTGATTATCCGAATGGATATTTACGGATTAATCCCGAGGCTGATTATCAATTATTTATTCAAGGGGAATTTCAGTTATTTCTGTCTAAGGGACAGTTAATTCGTTTGTCGCTCGATAGTTTACAGCAAAAGTATACGGACGAGAGTCAGCTTGTTATGACAATTTATAGTTCTGATTTGAAGGGGCTGCCGAGCGAGTTTAGCGTCGAACGGAAAGTTTTAGAAAACGCCGACTCGATGGCCGATTTTCTAACCATAAAACGCCGAAATTCATTTATTTTTTATCAATTTTTCGGCTTTTCTTTTTTGGTTTTACTTCTATTTATTGGAATCTTGTTTGCGGTTTTTCCACGCTATTTTCACACGTATTACCGTTTTTCAGATTGGATTCATTGGGAGGTAAAAGAAGATGCCGTATTAAAAAGCCCCTTTGCCTTCCCTAATTTATGGGTCATTTTTACATTGAGTCTAATTACGGCGTGTTTGTCATTTTTTAACCGGCTCATGCAGCAATCTAATGATGCGCTTTTCGAATCGTGGGAAAACGTCCAAACCATTGGAGCATCTCTCGGATTTTTAGGTATAAAAACTTTGATTGCCTTTATTTTGTTTATTTCGCGGTATTTTGTTTTTAAATTGTTCGCAAATTTATTTCGCTTGTCCCAAGTGCCTAAGGCTCACTATTTCAAATCCTTACAGACTAATTTTCAATTTTTTACTGGTTTATTTTTATGCGTAGGTTTATATTCATTGTATCAAGGACCCTTGGTTTCAATCAATCTGACGCACATCTCGTACGTGATAACCGGGTATTTTATACTTAGATCGTTCTATTTATTTCAAGTTTTTCGGAAATCATTTCAGTTGAACCAACTCTCACTTTTGGCTTATTTGATTTTAATGGAGGGCCAAGTATTGGTCTTCGGTTTACGCGAATTAATTTTCCCGGAGTACATGTAGTCGCTATAATTTTTTGAATAAAAAAAACGTATATTTGCAGGCATTTTGAGAAATAGTAGTCTCAGACGCATTAATTGAATATTGTTCTTATGAGTGAAATTACAAATGGCATCCAGCAGGATGCCAGTCGGCTAAAGAAAGTAAAAAGTATCCTGGTTACGCAAGCTGCTCCAACGGATGCGAAATCTCCTTACTTTGAGATTGAGCGTAAATACCATGTGAAAGTAGATTTTCGTCCTTTCATTGAAGTTCAAGGTATTGCCTACAAAGAATTTCGGAAGCAAAAAATAGAGATTTTGGCACATTCGGCCATTATTTTTACGAGCCGCAATGCCATTGATCATTTCTTCCGTATCTGTAAGGAGGCAAAAATTGAGGTACCTGCCGATATGAAATATTTTTGTATCACGGAACAAACGGCGAATTACCTACAAAAATATATTGTGATTCGTAAGCGTAAAGTTTTTACGGGCACACGTACGGCGTTGGATTTATTAGAGATAATCAAGAAACATAAGACAGAAAAATTCTTATTTCCATGTTCAAATAAACGCCAAAAGGATTTACCAGACTATATGGGAACGAACGATTTCCAATTGACAGAAGCTGTGATGTATGAAACTGTTTCAGCCGATTTGTCAGATTTGGAAAATGTTTTTTATGATATAATTGCATTTTACAGTCCTTCTGGGATCACTTCTTTGTTCTTGAATTTCCCTGATTTCAAACAAAATAATACACGGATCGCGGCATTTGGGCCAACTACGGCGCAGGCGGCCATAGATGCAGGTTTAATCATTGATATTCAAGCCCCGATGCCCAGCGCGCCTTCGATGACGGGCGCACTTGAACTTTATATCAAACAAGTGAATAAATAAATCAGTTTAGCTCCCACCGGGAGCTTTTTTTTTCCTTAGCTTTGTCAAACCTCAAAGGATTGACAAAGCTTGGGAGAAATCAGTTTGCTGGTTTGGTCAATTAATCGTTATTTTAAGGATTGATATTCATTCATGGGCTATTTTTCACGTTTCTTCTTGTGGATAATTTTGTGTTTGTGCCTAGCACCTCAAATTAGTTTGTATAGCCAATTAGGCCCCCAGTTAAGCATGTTTACGCAAAATCGGATCTATTTAAATCCGGCTTATTCGGGTGATGGCGATCGTGCATACGTTCAATTACATGTTCGAAATCAATGGACCGGGTATCAAGCAACCCAAGAAGGAGCAGGGAGCTTAGGGACGCGCCTACTCAGTGCATCTGTACCACTGGGAGAAACAGGACTAGGGCTTGGCTTGAATTACTTATCGGATTTGACTCCTTCAGGCGTTGGATTACAAATTGCTAATCTTCAGTTAGCTTATCAATTGGCTATCGGGGAGTCTCAGATTTCTTTTGGTGGTGGTTTTGGATTGCAAACCCAATCAGTAGATGGAACTGTTTTTCGTGTCCGTGATTCAGGTGACCCACTTGTGGGTGAGTTTACCGGGAAGCAAGTTAGTCAAGCGAAATCGACCTCACGTGGTGGGATTCTATTTAAACGCAAACAATTACACATCGGATTAAGTAGTTCATTTTTTCATCAAGCTCAGGAATTCAGCTTGCATGCGGAACATACAATACCCGTCTTATCGAGTTTGGAACTTAATCCATTTTTTCGGGCACGTTCAATAGCTGATGCCGTAATAATCGAGCCAGGTGTGCGTATTGTGTATCAAAATGCGATTTGGGTAGGTGGTAGTTTTAGATCGAACGATGCCATCGTGGGAATGATTGGCGCAAGTATCTGGAAGCACAGACTAGAAGCAGGATATTCAATCGACTATACGACTGTTAATTTACCGGTTAAATCGCTTTTGACACATGAAGTTTTTTGTCGGTTCAACTTGCCTAATTTTACATTCAAAACAGTAAATGCCCCAGTCAAAACGCCACGTTTTAGACTAAATTAGGCACTTTTAGTCTGCTTAAAAAAAATAGCTTTTGTGTATTGATTGTCAGAAATATACTTTAATTTTGAGGAATTTGAATTAATTATGTAGTGCTGTAGTGCCACATACAATATTTGTTACTTCAAATCGTTTTGTACAAAGATCTATTAATTCGTGTATATGAATTTTAAATTAGTTGGTAAGCAACTCGCCTTAAGTTTATCTGTAATTGTGTTGGCCATGGCAGTATATAGTTGTGGCGGCCCCAAAAGTTCCAAGTCTTCGGGTGGTAAAACGTTAAGTAGCTCCAAGGGAGGTGCAAAAAAAGGGAAAGGTTTACTTAGTTTTGGTAAGCAATCCAAAGAGGCACCTGGTGTTGAAAATGGGGAAATTGTGGCCGCTTCCCGTAAAGGATGGAGCCAACCTACTCCTTATGGTATGGTTTTGGTGCCATCGGGAAGTTTTATGATGGGTCAAGCAGATGAGGACGCGTCTCGTTCAGGAATCAGCTTTAATAAGCGTGTGACGGTAGCAGCGTTTTACATGGACGATACTGAAATAACCAATCATGAATACCGTCAGTTTACAGGTGCTTTGTTAAAGGATTCTGTATCCGTGCTAGGTGAGGATAAGATATTTACCGAATATTATCCCGATACTACGGTTTGGAATAGTGATTTTACGTACCACAATGGGGATCCGATGACGGAATACTACTTTTCGAGTCCTGCTTTCGATTTATATCCTGTCGTAGGGGTGAGCTGGGATGCCGCTAAATATTTTTGTTTGTGGCGTTCTAAAATGATGAATGATTTTAGGAAAAAGCAAGGCTTATATATTTTACCCCGTTTTGAATTACCTTCTGAATCTGAGTGGGAATGGGCGGCTCGAGGAGGTCGTGCTGCTTCCAAATATCCGTGGGGTAATCCGTATGTAGCGAATTCAGTTGGCTGTTTACAAGCTAATTTCAAGCCACATCGTGGTAATTATGATGCGGACGGATATTCGTATACGTCACCTGCGAATGCATTTGAGCCGAATGATTTTGGCTTATACAATATGGCTGGAAATGTGGCTGAGTGGTGTGAAGATGCGTATGCCGACAATGCCTCTGCGGTAACATGGGATTTGAATACGGTCAATAAAGATGCCGATGAACCACGAAAAGTTACGCGTGGGGGATCTTGGAAAGATATTGCTTATTATTTGGAAACAGGTACACGTGCCTACGAGTTACAAAATAAAAAACGTTCCTATATTGGTTTCCGATCTATGATGCGGTACCTAGGACGTCCAGCAGTTAAATAACATTCATTTTACAACATATTAATCGAATAAGTCAAATGGGATTAGAAAAATCAATCAACGTCGTAGCTAGTTTTGGTGCTGCTGTAGTTATTGTTGGCGCATTATTTAAAATCGTACACTGGACAGGTGCTAACGAAATGTTAATGGTCGGCATGTTTACCGAAGCAGCCATTTTTATTTTGTTTGGTGTTTTGTACTTAAAAGCAAAACCCGAGAAGGAATATAATTGGGAAAATGTGTATCCAGAATTAATGGGAGATAAGCCTGCAGCGCCACGTGCATCTACTGGATTAGCTGATCTAGCTAACCAGCCAGGTTTAGGAGCTGATGTCGTAGCTAACTTAACTAAAAGCTTACAAGGTTTGACTGCAACGGCAAATAGTTTACAAGAAATTTCAAAGGCGACTGGAGCGACACAAGAATTTGTGCAATCGTTAACTACTTCTTCGCAATCATTAGGAGCCCTTAATAAAACAGTTGCTGATGCAACAACTTCATTAGGGTCTATTTCAATTTCATCTACTGAAGCTGCAAAATATGCGCAGCAATATGCGAAAGCCGGGGATCAATTGGCCGCATTGAATGCTGTTTATGAAACTGAAATTCAGGAATCCTCCAAGCATTTAAAAGCAATCAACGGGTATTATTCTAATGTTACGGCGACAACGGAGCAGCTTGCAGCTTCTTCGAAAGACGCTGCTTTGTTTCAAGCTGAGTTAGCAAAATTAAATGCTAATATTCAGTCTCTGAATCAAGTATACGGAAGTATGTTAACTGCAATGAAAGGGTAATCACGTTTTTGTCACGTATAAAATACTATGGCTAGTTTAAAAGAAACACCCCGGCAGAAAATGATCGGGATGATGTATTTAGTGTTAACCGCTCTTCTTGCCTTGCAAGTTAGTGATGCCCTTTTACAAAAATTTACGCTTCTTAACTCAAGTTTGGAAGTTGCCAATAATTCAGCTGCCTCCAAGAATAAGGGAATGGTGCAAGGAATACAGGAGCGCATTAAAGATCTACCCAATCCAGACGCTTATGCCGATGTATTGAAACGGGCAAATGAAGTAAAGAGAGAGGCAGATGTTTTAGTTGGTCATTTGGAGTCGTTAAAGTCACAGGTTTTAGAGACTGGTGGTGGTATTGATCCCGAAACTGGTAATATCAAAAATCCAAAAGAAGAAGAAAAAGTGTTTAGCTTAATGGTAGGTTCCAATAAATCAGGAGAGGCCTATAAATTAGTTGGGCTTTTCGATGCTTACGTCAAAAAATTAGAAGGCTTAGCCGATCCTGGAACAAAATTCCCTAGCCTTGCTACAGATGGAAAAACTGATCCCATCGCGAGTAAGGATCCGAATCAAGCCAACAAGGATTTTGCTGAATTAAATTTTGCACAAACTCCTGTACCTGCTGCTATGGCGACAATCAGTCAAAAGCAAGCTGAGGTAAGACGCTACGAAAGTGATGTTTTAGCGCAGCTAGCAGCCAAAGTAGGTGCGAAAGAAATTAAGTTTGATAAGGTTTTTGCACAAGTATCTGCTAATGCGAATACGGTTGTAGCCGGTATGGATTATCAAGCTGAGGTATTTATCGCAGCCACATCTAGTGGCTTTACCCCGCGCATGAGTTTTAATGGTGCTTCTATCCCTGTTACAGATGGACGTGGTCAAATCAAATTTAAAACTTCCGGTGGTGGCTATGATGCGAATGGTATGTCAAAAAAGACATATACAGCCTCTGTTTCCTACATGAGTCCGGCAGGTCCAAAAACAGAAACGATTCAAAAAGAATATTTTGTATTAAAGCCTACCTATAATATTGAGACAGCGACTTTGCCGGCACTTTATTTAGGCTGTGCAAACCGACTAAGTGTTGCTAGTGCTGGTTTAGGGGCACTTTGGAATCCAACTTTTACGGCTGATGGTGGCGAGGCAATCGCTGGTCAAACGCGAGGAAAAGTAACTATAGTGCCAAGCGCGGCTACAATTACGCTAAATGTAGCTAACAGTGGGACTTTATTAGGAAAAGAAACTTTCCGAGTACGTCGTGTGCCAAGACCGGATGTGAAGGTATTTGGTAACGGTGGAGAGCTAGATGAAAAGCGTGGCGCAAGTGCGTCAGGTTTACGTAGTATCGATGCACGTGCCTTGGCTGATGAGTCGTTCAAATCAACAAACCCAGAAGATGCGAATTTCCGTGTTTCTGAGCTTTACGTTGCTTTGGCACGCGGCCAACGGAAAATCGATGATTTAACCTTGCCTGGCTCGGGCTCAATTGCTAAGTTAGCAGCTCAAGCACAAGCTGGTGATCGTTATTACATTGAAATTAAAGGAGTTCAACGTAAAAACTTTAAGGGTGCCGTTGAAACAATTCCATTTACCATGGCGAAAAATATTCCGTTGAATTAATACGAAATACATGAAATTAGTATCTAAATTTTTATTGTTTAGTGCATTTGTGGGCCTTTCATTTCAGTCCCTTGCACAAGAAAAGCCAGTTCCAGTTAATCCAAACTCAGTTCGTCCCATTGATGAATCCAGTATTCATTATAAAGCGCGTTTGTGGCGCCGAATGGACTTGAATGAAAAAATTAACCAGCCTTTCTTTTCGGTCAATAATGAAATCTCTAAATTTATTTTGGAATGGGTAAAAGCGGGAGTTTTAACTCCTTACTCCAATGATTCATTAGTGACTAAGTTGACCACAGACCAATTTCAAGAAAATTTGAAAATGGAGGAGCAGTCAGAGGAGTCAGCTCTATCGGATGCTGAAAAAGCAGCCGGTTTTGGCGCTGAGGGTGCTACGCCCACTGCTGCTAGTGGAACAGACGACGGCTGGGGTGGAGGCGCTAAGCCTGCAGGAGCTCCAGTAAAAGATGCCTTTGAAGCGAAGCCAGCAAGTGCTGCCGTTTCTTATTACTTCCCCAAAGAATTGTCTATTTTAGAAATATGCGAAGATGCGGTTATTGACCGTAGAAGATCTCGTTTGTACTTTGATATTCAATCTATTACGCTAATCATCCCAGCATCTAAAACGAAGGCCGGATTTGATAAATCAGTTGCATCTTTCCGCTACAAGGATTTGTATAAGTTGTTCCGAAGTAATCCTAATTGTATTTGGTATAATTCAGAAAATGAGACTCAGCACAAAAACATGGCTGATGCTTTTGATTTGCGAATGTTCCAAGCGCGAATTATTAAGAAAGGTAATGTGGAGAATAAGTTTCTTACCGATTTATATGGGGGAGAGAAGGAAGGTCTAATGATGTCCCAGCTCTTGGAGTATAAATTACTTGAAATGGAGCATGACCTCTGGGAAAACTAAAATGTAATTTAATTGGGGAGCTGTAATTAGTTCCCTTTTTTTATGCCTGTCTCATTTTTGGATTAATCGAGTAAAAAATAATACGTTAGGTTTGTAGCCTCTATCAAATCCTAAATTTTTCCGGGTGGTGATATGTATTATCAAGATTTAATTCCATTTTTCGCAGAGTAAAATGTAAATTGCAAATTAAATTGACTTAATTAATCTATGTCGTATCAACGCAAAACAAAAATAGTTGCCACAGTAGGCCCAGCCTCTGAATCTAGAGAATCATTAATCCAATTAGCCAAGGCAGGTGTAAATATTTTCCGTTTAAATTTTTCACATGGTACGCATGAGGATCATTTGGCCCGTTTGAAGATGATTCGTTCCATCAGTGATGAAATGGGTTTGAATTTAACTATTCTTCAAGATTTGCAGGGCCCTAAAATTCGTACCCAACTTGTTGAAAATAATGGTGTTCCACTAGAAGCAGGCAAGCAGTTGATTTTTGCGATGGACGAAAACCTTTTGGGAACCTCTGAGAAAGTAGGTACCACATATACGTCGATGTACTTAGATGTGAATGTTGGCGAGCGTATTTTGATGGATGATGGTAACCTAGAGGTAAAGGTACTTGCTATTGATAAGGTAAAAAAAGAAGTACTTACGGAAGTGATTTACGGAGGTATTTTGAAATCTAAAAAAGGAATTAATCTTCCCGGAACCAAGGTGTCTTTACCTTGTTTAACTGAAAAAGATACAGCAGATTTATATTTTGGCTTAGACCATGGTGTGGATTGGATTGCTTTATCTTTTGTACGTAAAGCTTCAGATATCTGGGATATTAAAGATAAAATCAAGGCTTACGGCAAAACGGCTAAAGTTATTGCCAAAATCGAAAAGCCTGAAGCAATTGATAATTTGGATGAGATCATTGAAGCGACGGATGCCATCATGGTGGCGCGTGGCGATCTAGGGGTCGAAATGGACGGTGCCGTTGTTCCCTACTTACAAAAAGTTATGGTAGAGAAGTGTACAGCCGCCGGGAAACCAGTAATTGTAGCTACCCAAATGTTGGAATCTATGATTACCAATCCAGTACCTACGCGTGCGGAAACATCCGACGTGGCAAATGCGGTCTTGCAAGGGGCTTCTGCCACCATGCTTTCCGGTGAATCTGCATCTGGTGCTTACCCAATCAAAGCCGTTGAAACGATGGCGCATATTCATGAGGTCGTAGAGCAACAACAAAATGCGATTGAAATTATAAAAGGAGATGAAGCTGCGATCTATTTTAAAAACCATGCATTAGCCAATACACCTAATGTTACCTTAACTGACCGCCTAATTTCTGGAGCATGCCGTTTAGCGCGTGACTCCAAAGCAAAAGCGATTCTTTGTATTACCAATTCAGGCCAAACAGCATTTAAGCTGTCGGCGCACCGGCCAAAAGCCGACTTATATATTTTCACCAATGACAAACAGGTGATGACTACCATGGGTCTTTTATGGGGCGTTAAAGTATTTTATTATGATGCTGCCGTTGAAAGTGTTGAGAAAACAGTGCAAGGTATGGTTGATCGATTAAAGAACGAGGGATTACTTCAGGTAGGCGATGTTTTTGTAACTACTTTATCTATCCCTGCGCATACGACGAAAAAAACGAATACGGTTCAATTGGGAACTGTCGAGTAATTCTTTCATGAAGAAAAAGAATCCATATATTTCAAATCCTTTGATCGGTCTATACTCTGTGTGGACCGGTTTTTGGTTTATTGGGTGGTTTCTCGCGCTGTACCCCTTCATGGTTATTTTACTACAGCGTAAGGATACTAAACGCTACGCACATAAATTAGTCCGGCTTTGGTCCAGTTTATTTTTTGCTTTTGGATTCGTTCGTTTCGAAATTCAAACAGACAAAAAATTAGATTCTAAGCAAGCATATGTATTCTGCTCGAATCACTTCTCCTATTTAGATATTCCAGCCTTTGTGAAGATCTTGCCCAATTATTTCTCATTTGTTGGTAAATCTTCCATCAAAAAAGTCCCGCTTTTTGGCTACCTCTACAGCGGCTTAAATATATTAGTTGACCGTAACGACCGCGGCTCTCGAACTGCTACCTTGTCTAAATCCATCCGGGCGCTGCAGTCCAATCGTAGTATTATTATTTTTCCTGAAGGTGGCATCACATCAAAAAATTTTCCATTTATGTCGAGCCCATTTAAAGATGGAGCTTTTGCGATGGCCATTCAGCAACAGGTACCCGTTTTGCCAGTATCGTTCCTGAATAATTTTCAAATGTTGGACGATGATTTTTTTGCCCTCCGACCAGGTAAGGTGAAAGTGATTATTCACGCGCCTATTGAGACCAAGGGGATGACACAGGAAGATATGCCCATGCTACGAGAAAAAGTATTTGAAACGATTCAAAAACCGATTTTGGATTATCACGGTGTAGATATGCCCCAGTAAATGATTCGATACCTACTTTTTGTTGCTTTTGTGTGGTCCTGTAGTTCTGCTACGGAGGAGGTCAACTACCTTCCGAGGCCTAAAGGTTTTAACCGAATCATTTTACCTCCCATCGCTTTCCAACCTATAGAAAGTGGACATCCGTACCGTTTTGAGATTTCTAAATACGCACAGGTTATTCCAGATACTGCGCAGATTGGAAATAAAAAAAGAGTTTGGAAAGCAGAGCCACATTGGATTTACATCTATTACCCGCGTTGGGATGCATTTATTCAGATTACCTACAAATCACTTGGTGGCGATCGAAAAAAAATGAATGCACTCATCAATGATTCCTATACGTTAGCTTATAAACATCAAGGAAAGGCAGCGAGCATAAAAGATTACATGATGACTACGACCGATGGGCGCAAAGCAGGACTTATCGAGCTCAATGGGGAAGTTGCCACCTCATTGCAGTTCTTTACGACCGATAGTTCCAAGCATTTTCTACGTGGCGCCATCTATGTGAAGACAGCCACCCAAAACGATTCATTAGCGCCCATCATTCAATATTTGAAACAGGATGCAATTCACTTAGTCCAAACACTTCGCTGGCAAGATTAGCTTGCCCGACTGCCGATCTTTGTGTTTATTTGTAGCTGTCATGGGAGAATCAAGTTTACTTTTTGAATCTGAAGAATCGACGGTTTTCGTTGATGCCCTACTACCATTACCCATCCCTCGTTTTTTCACCTACCGCGTCCCCAGGCAATGGGCACAGGTTGTTGAGTCAGGCTTACGTATTGTTGTGCCTTTTGGTAGTACTAAAGTGTTGACTGCCGTAATCGTATATGTACATCATCAGCCTCCTAAACAATATCAAGCGAAGTATATTTTAGAGATTTTAGATGACGCTCCACTGGTGACCTCTTCTCAAATTGCCTTGTTTCAATGGGTCGCAAATTATTACATGTGCTATCCTGGAGAAGTTTTTCAAGTCGCTCTACCCGCTGGATTAAAAATTTCGAGTCAATCCAAAGTACAAGTACATCCTGAATTCGATCAATTCAATGAGTTGACCGAAAAGGAGCGTGTGATTGTCGAAGCAATTCAAGCCAAAGGGGCCTTAACCTACGATGAGGTCGCACGTGTAGCCGAAGTTAAAAGTCCGTACCACCACATTAAAGCATTAGTTGGCAAGGGAGCTGTGTTGATTTTTGATGAGCTGAAGGACAGGTATACCCCTAAAGTGATTCGAAAGATTCGGCTGTGTAGGGCTTGGGAGGATGTAGGCCAACTGACCGAATTGATTAAAAGTTTGGAGGATAAAACAAAGCAAATAAGTGTGCTACTTCATTATTTGCGCTTTATTCCGGTTTTACGTGATCCTTCGATGAACCAAAAGGGTTTAGAAAAATCTAGTTTTTCGCAAGCTGACTTGTCGGAAAGCTCTTTACAAACCTTACTTAAAAACGGTGTTTTTGAATCTTTTGAAGTAATCGTTTCGCGCTTTGGTTCGGATAATGACGATTTTATTCCATCCTCATTTGAATTAAATCAGGCACAATCGCAAGCATATCAATCGATATTAGATCAATTTCAAACGAAAGAAACCGTATTGTTACATGGGATTACAGGTAGCGGTAAAACGGAAATATATATTCGCTTAATTCAAGAGGCGCTTGCGAATGGTGATCAAGTCTTGTATTTGCTTCCCGAGATTGCCTTAACGACCCAGATCGTTTCGCGCTTGAAAAAGATTTTTGGTGAGCAAGTTGGGATTTATCATTCCAAATTTTCGGATAATGAGCGCGTTGAAGTTTGGAAATCAATCGTGGAAGGGAAATATCCATTTGTGGTGGGCGTTCGTTCTTCGGTGTTTTTGCCTTTTTCTCGACTTGGTTTAATCATTATCGATGAGGAGCATGAATCTTCGTTTAAACAAACGGATCCGGCACCGCGTTATCATGCGCGAGACGTGGCGATGGTGCTGGCGAGCCAACAAGGAGCCAAGGTGCTTTTGGGTTCCGCTACGCCATCCATCGAATCATATTACCAAGCTAAGCAAGGTAAATATGGTTTAGTTACATTATCTGAGCGATTTGGTAAAGCCCAACTACCCGAACTTCGTTTGTTGGACACAAAATACGCTACCCGAATGAAGCAGATGAAGGGAGGTTTTTCGGTAGATCTCGTTTCGGTTTTGCAATCAAATTTTGAATGTGGAAAACAAAGTCTTTTGTTTCAAAATAGGAGGGGGTATTCGCCCTATATCCAATGCCAAGATTGTGATTGGATTGCTGAATGTAATCAATGTGACGTGAGTTTGACGTATCACGCCAAGGACCAAGAATTGCGTTGCCATTATTGTGGATACCGCGAAGGTTTGTTGACGCGATGTGGCGCTTGTGGAAGTACGCAATTAAAAACAATGGGCTATGGAACGGAGAAATTGGAGGAGGAATTGCAGTTTTTAATACCTGATGCCCGTATCGGGAGGATGGACTTAGACACGACACGCTCGAAAACAGCATTTAATAGCCTTTTAAGTGAGATTCAATCGGGAAACATTGATATACTTGTTGGCACGCAAATGGTCGCCAAAGGCCTCGATTTTGAGGGATTATCCACGGTTGCGATTTTCGATGCGGATCGAATTATTAATTTTCCTGATTTTCGAGCGCATGAGCGTGCGTTTCAATTGATTACCCAAGTGGCTGGTCGGGCCGGCAGGCGCGATGAACAAGGTCAAGTTTATGTACAAACGAATCAACCCAATCATCGCCTGTTTGATTTTATTCAGCGTGGTGACTATGCTGCTTTATATAATGATGAGATTGTGGAGCGGGAAGGGTATCAGTATCCGCCTTTTTCACGTTTGATTAAATTAACACTTCGGCATATAGAGGCACAAGCGGTGGATCAAGCGGCGAGGCATTTAGGTATGGTACTGAAGGAGCGTTTTGGGCATGGGAGGGTACTCGGACCTGAAAAACCGCTGATTGAGCGTATTCGTAATCAATATGCGATGGAAATCTTAATAAAATTAGAGAAGGGAGTTTCCTTAGCTAAGTTTAAAGAAAATTTGCGGGGATGTTTGGATGAATTGCCAACCAATAAACTATTCAAAGGCGTTCAGGTAATTCCAGATGTAGATTGTCTTTAGCGTTTAAACACAACATCTTCATAAGGTAATCGGAAGCGTTTTCCCCAAATTCCCTCTTCGGTTCCTTTGCCTACAGAAACAATCATATTGATTTCGGCACCTGATGGCAAGCCTAATTCTTTCTTAACCCGCACGGCATCAAACCCTTCCATCGGACATGATTCAAATCCTTCGGCTGCAATGGAAAGCATAAATGTTTGCGCAGCTAGGGCACATGATTTGTGCGCCATGACACGCTGATCTGCTTTGCCTCCAAAACGCATAAAAGGTTTCCGGATTCCCATAAAAAAACACATGGCTTTGCGAATTCCTGTGAAGAATCCAAATGGATCCTGACGGTAAAGTAGTGGCATTAATTTGCTGTAATACTGCAGGCCTCTCTTCTCCATTTTATTAGGCTCTTTTCCCTGAAGCGATTCTTGAATGCGCGCTAAATTCCATTTTGCTCGCTTTGGCCATAAGTCCAAACGGGTGACAAAGACAACTAGGTGTGCGGTATTTTTTGCTGCGGATTGCCCTAAACACAAGGCATGAAATTTTGCTTTTTCTTCGGGGCTTTGAATCCAATAGAATTCCCACAATTGCATATTGCTGCTGTTCGGAGATAGAATAGCCCGCTTAAGGCTCCGTTCAATTATGTCATCGGAAACGATTACTTCAGGATCAAAACGTCTGTTTGATCTACGGCGTTGTATAATGGTTTCAAATGAATCAGCTAGCATAGGAATAAATTTTGTCAAAGATACAGGAAATGTGGTAGGTCTTAAAACAAAAAAAGTCAGAACCTAAGGTTCTGACTTTTTTCATATTTAAGATGGATTAATATCCATCATTTTGCTTCAATGTAGCTTTTCCCTCTTTTTGAGAATTTAAGATCTCATCGATAGGCAATGGGAAGTATCTATTTTTTGGAGTAAATGATTTTCCAATCATATAACTTCTTTTGCTGTACGTTCTTCCAGTTAAGTCTTTACCTGGTGCACCTTCCTTAGGAATGTACATTTTGTTTAAGAAGTCTTCTGCAATTCCCCAACGAACCAAGTCGAAGAAACGGTGACCTTCCATCGCAAATTCCAAGCGGTTTTCCATGTACACTGCATTTAATGCAAAATCTTTACCGTTAGCAGCAAAAGTACCAGCAGGATAAGGGTTTATGGCATATTTAACTGATGGATCTTGAACTTTACTTGATTTTGCCCGATTACGAATCATATTTACATACTCTTCTGCCTTGGCTAAATTGTTTGTTTCAGCCTCAATTTCAGCTAACCATAAGATTACAGTTGATAGCTTGAATAAACGATAGTTATTATTAACTGAACGACGTGCAGTTGCATGCGTTGAACTTCCTTCATCAGCTAAATAATACATCCATTTTTTTCCAGTGTATGGACCCGCATAGTTTTGGTCACGAATCCAAGAAAAACCTGGCATTTTACCCCAATCAAGGAAATTAACTCCACGACGACCTACTGTCCAATCTAATCGTGGATCTACAGGCTGAGAAACATCTAATACAAAATTAGCATTAGCTGCAACTCCTTGATCATTTGGTAAATCTACATCGTTGTACGTATCCTCAAGACCTGCTTTGTTTTTTCCAATCATCGGAAGTCCGTCTGCTGTGGTTTTGAACGAATTTACCAGATTTTGGGAAGGTTGATAAAAACCACAACATCCACGGCCCGGTGCGGTTGCACTGTATGGCCAGTTTAAGCCATCACCACCATTACCATTTCCACCCGTAGAACCATCGTTAACCGAGAATTGAACTTCAAAAATTGACTCAGCATTGTTATTTGTTATATTTCGATAGTTTTCATGATAATCCACAAGTCTTTTTCCCGAGTTTTGCAAGATATCTAACAAAAGTGGTTTAGCTAAATCCCATTTCTTTTGAAAAAGATATGATTTCGCTAGATATGCCATTGCTGCCCACTTAGTAGCTCTACCTTTTTGAGCTTGTGTAGCTGGCAGGTTTGCTGCTGCAAACTTGAAATCGTCTTCAATGTTCGGCCAAATATCTTTGTCGTTTGGTAACTTCGTTGAATTTGGATCATCACGCTTATACGTTTTCTCGTCGATAAATGGAATCATATTCCACATTTTTTTACCTTCGAAATGGTAATGTCCACGTAAAAAACGTGCTTCAGCTTCCACTTGTGTTTTTTGCGCTGCAGTCATGTCTTTTACATCCGGACTTTTAGCGAGTAAAATAGCCTCATTGGCACGAGCTACGCCATCATAAGTATGTTGCCATTTTCCTAAAAAATACGTGTTTTCAGCAAACCACGTGTATTGCTCAATAAAACTTTGTTCTGGTTGGTCACCAGCATCTGTACCTTTAACCGCGTCACCTGATGTAATTCCACCAAAAACATAGTTCGAGATGGTTGATGTACGGCCTATATTTCCTGCACCCTGTCCATCCAATAAAGAATATGCACCAATCAATAATGCGTCTACTCCATTTTTGTTAGATAGGGATGTTAGTGAAGCAGCTCCTTGAGGTTCTACCTCGAGGAACGACTCTGAACAAGAAAAGTTAATTCCAGCGGTCGCAAATAATGCGAATATGATTATCTTTTTCATTTTTTCTGTTTTTTCTAATATTAGTAATTAAAATCCTACTCTTAAACCCACATTGTAAGATTTAGCCACTGGGAATGCACCTTCATCAATACCCATGTGGATATCTTGATTATCTGCTCCCGAGTTTCTAATGTTGATATCAGGATCTAATCCTTTATACTTAGTGAAAGTAAATAAGTTTTGTCCTTGAACATACACTTGCATCGAACTTAGCTTTATTCTCTTTAACATAGTTGCAGGTACCGAATAAGTTAATTGGATGTTCTTGATACGCATGAATGAACCGTCCTCTACAAAATAAGTTGAGATCTGCTGAGAAAATGTATCACTCGCATTTAAACGTGGTAATTGAGCTACATCTCCTTGTTTCTTCCAAGATTTATATAACATATCCTTCGAACGGTTACCTTGGAATGTATTAAAGTCAGTCCAATACTTCAAATAGTTGAAAATCTCATTTCCTTGTACCCCTTGAGCAAACACAGCTAAATCCCAATCCTTATAACCTAAGTTAAGGTTAACACCATATGTGAAATCTGGGTGAGGATTACCAATAATATCTCTGTCAGATGCATTGATTTTTCCGTCACCATTCACGTCCTTGAATTTGAAAACACCTGCACGAGTATAGCCTGGAATTTGTACTGCTTTCGCTGCCTCTGCATCATCTTTTATGACACCTTCATTTACATAACCGAAGAAACTCGCAATCGGTAATCCGGCTCTTGTTAATGAAATGGCTGGTAGACGAGTCGTAAATCCAAAGATTTGCGCTTTCGGATCGTCATTTAACTTAACTACATTGTTTTTGTACTGGCTAATTTGTCCTGAAATTGAATAGCGTAATTGACCAATTTGATCTCTATAAGATACGTTTAGGTCAACTCCCGTATTATTCACTTCTCCAATGTTTACAAAAGGAATACTAGCTGATCCCGCTGTTCTTGGAATGGGTACTCTTGTCAACATATCTGATGTTGTACGTGTGTACCAGTCAAAAGCAATATCCAATTTGTTGTTAAGTAAACTTGCATCAAAACCAATGTTGGTTGACGTATTAGTTTCCCAACGGCCATTTGAATTACCAAATTGTGCAATGTCGAAACCTCCTACAATAGAACTACCTGTTCCATTGATGTCATATGCATTGTTGTTCGGGTCTGGAGTAAACAAGGTATACGCATTGTACACATTTGGAATCAACTGATTACCTGTTTTACCCCAACCAGCACGTACTTTTAAATCATTAAGTGCAGTTACGTTTTTCAATAAAGGTAATTCCGAAAGACGAGCACCTACTGAGAATGCTGGGAAAACACCATAACGATAGGCTGAGGAGAAACGAGATGAACCATCTCTACGCAACGTGAAATCGGCTAGTAAAAATTCTTTATAGGAATAATTAACTTTTCCAAATTGAGAAAACAAAGCAGTTATTGTCGCCCCTTCGCCTGCATTAGCAAGACCTGCGGCAGATCCATTGTTTAAGTAACGATAAGTAAAATCATCAAAAGCAAAACCACTTCGCTGTGCTCCAAAGCTAACTCCATAAGTTGATACCGCTTCTGTACCTACTAACACGTTAAAATTGTGATCTCCTATTGTTTTTGTATAGTTCAGCGTATTGTACCAAGTTACTGCACGATCATAGCTATTACTTACCGTTAAACTACTCACATTTCGTGCCTCGGCAGCTTCAATATCACGATTAAAAAATGATGATTGATTGAAGTTATTGTACTCAAAACCTAAACTAGTACGTGCCTTCAAATCTTTTATGATTTCTAGTTCAGCAAATACATTACCAAAGATATGCGTCGCTCTAACTGGGTTATCTTTTTCTCTGTACTGACGAGCTAATGGATTAGGCGCATTTCCTAAGTTCGAACCACGTGGACCTGCAAAACCATTTAAAAACGATGTATTTGTTCCTCCTAAAGCGATTGGACCTCCAGTGATATCAAAAACGGGGATAATCGGTTGAATACGAACAGCAAACATGATTGGATTCGATTCACTATTGTTTCCACTAGGAACACCTTGACGCTCATCATACGAAACCGTAAAGTTCTCACCAAACGTGACCGCTCCTTTTTTGAATTCCGTATTAGCGCGAACTGAGTAACGCTTGTAGCCTGTATACTTTAAAATACCTTCTTGATCAAAATAACTGGCAGAAATCGCATACTTACCATTTTTTGATCCTCCTGTTGCTCCTAACTGGTAGTTAGATATTTTAGCTGGTCCAAAAATTTCACGTTGCCAATTAGTACCTTCTTTATTAGCCTTTGTAATATTAAAAGCTGTTTTACCCAAGTTTGGATCCGCGATGTCATTCGTGTACGTAAAGTTAGCTGGCAATGCACCGTACACGTTTGGATAAATATAATCCGCGATTGTTTGCGTTCCATCTGGTGCAAAACGGTATTGGGCTGATGGAGAAGTTCCCGCCGGTCTGCCTGCACCAATTTGTGACTCGTAGAAATATTGACCTAATTCTTTCGTATTCATTAAATCCAAAAGCTTACCCACTTGCTGTGTACCCGTGTACATGTCAAAATTAATTTTTGGCTCACCTTCACCACCACGTTTTGTTGTGATGATCACAACCCCATTCGCGGCACGTGCTCCGTAGATAGAAGCGGCAGAAGCATCTTTCAATACCTGCATTGACTCGATATCATTTGGGTTGATTTGGTTTAGTGTACCCTGTGTAGGTACGCCATCAATTACATATAAAGGGGAGTTGTTGTTTGTAGATCCAAATCCACGAACACGTACCATCGTTCCTCCACCAGGGGAGTTGTCATTACCAACGGTAACGCCCGCTGCACGACCCTGTAACATTTGCGTTACGGATGCTGCTGGTACCGCTAATAATTCTTTGGCACTTACCACCGCTACCGCTCCCGTAATATCTTTTTTACGTTGGGATGAGTATCCAGTAACAACTACTTCACTTAATTGACTTACATCTTCATCCAAGACAATGTTCAAAGTTGAACGATTCGCTACAGATGATGTTTTCGTTACAAATCCTACCGAACTAAATACGAGTTCCGCATTATTTGTCTTAACTGAAATGGAGTAGGCTCCATTTACGTCCGTTGTTGTTCCAGTCGTCGTACCTTTGACTGCAACAGATACTCCGGGAATTCCCCCGCCTTTGGCGTCTTGGACTGAACCCGTAATTTTTCGGTCTTGAGCTAATGCTGTCCATGTTACGGATAACATCAACACCATCGCAAAGACCACTCGGCTTAGGTAGAAATTGTTTTTCATAAATTAAGTTAGTTTAAGTGTTTGCCGACTAATTAGCCTAATGTGCCGACGTATTAAGTTGTCAAAGTAAAATAATAAATAAACCAATGCAAAATATTTTATATAATTATTTTGATAAATTTTATTTATAAATATAATAAACACGCAATCAATTGATAATCTTAGTGTTTTCGGTTTCCTGATAAATAGTATAATCTGAATCCTTTGTTTACCTTTGTGGTTCTACGATTTTTTCACTTAATCAAAGGAATTTTCCGCGCATTTTTTATGTTAAATTTAGTTTTATTCGGGCCTCCTGGGGCAGGCAAAGGAACTCAATCGGCCAAAATCATTGAAAAATACGGTTTAATACACCTATCCACAGGTGATTTGTTGCGCGCAGAGATTTCTGCTGGCACCACATTAGGATTAGAAGCTAAAAAACTAATGGATCAAGGTATTTTGGTTCCTGACGCCGTTGTTATCGGCATGATCGAAAATAAATTGAACGACAATAAGGCTGCTGCTGGATTTATATTCGACGGTTTTCCGCGTACAGTCGCGCAGGCGGAAGCGCTAGATTCGCTTTTGGCGAGCCACTCGTTGAACATCACGCAAATGATCGCGTTAGAGGTTGCTGAGGAGGAATTAACCCAAAGACTTTTAGAACGTGGTAAATCATCTGGTAGACCAGATGATCAAAACGAATCATTAATTCGCAAGCGGGTACAAGAATATATGGAAAAAACGGCCCCTGTTGCTGGCTATTATGCCAACCAAGGGAAATTTACGGGTATTAATGGGGTGGGTGAGATTGAGGTGATTTTTGGGCAGATTCTTTCCATTATAGAGATTAGAGAGTAGAGAGTAGAGAGTAGAGAATGTAGAGCATACCTTCGGACTTGGATTAAAGTCTAGCTAGCGACTAGTGACTAAATATTATATTATGACTTCAAATTTCATCGATTACGTCAAAATAAACCTGCGTTCTGGACGCGGAGGAAGTGGCTCATCCCATTTTCGTCGTGAAAAGCACGTGCCCAAAGGCGGGCCAGACGGAGGAGATGGCGGTCGTGGTGGTCATGTTTATATAGTTGGCAATTCCCAACATTGGACCTTACTACATCTGAAATTTCAAAAACATGTCATTGCCGATAATGGTAAAGGTGGCGAAGGTGGTCGTCGTTCAGGCCTTGAGGGAGAAGATATTTTTGTGGAGGTGCCCTTAGGTACCATTGTTAAAGATGCAGAAACAAACGAGTTTCTTGCTGAAGTAACTGAAGAAGGTCAAAAAGTATTATTGTTGGCCGGCGGACGTGGAGGTTTAGGAAATACGCATTTTAAATCATCTACCAACCAGTCCCCGCGTCACGCACAACTAGGCGAGGCTGGACTTGATCGCTGGGTGGTTATGGAATTGAAAGTTTTAGCAGACGTTGGATTAGTTGGCTTTCCTAATGCCGGCAAATCAACCTTACTTTCTGTCCTTTCGTCAGCAAAACCAGAAATTGCTGATTATCCATTTACTACCCTAGTACCTAATTTAGGTGTGGTTGCTTACCGTGATTACAAATCATTTGTTGTCGCCGATATTCCCGGTATTATCGAAGGTGCTGCTGAAGGAAAAGGCCTTGGATTGCGTTTTTTGCGCCATATTGAGCGTAACTCTATCCTATGTTTTCTGATTCCATCAGACGCAGCGAACTGGGGAAAAGAATACGAAATTCTTGTTGGCGAATTAACTAAATTCAATCCCGAATTATTACATAAACGCCGCGTTTTAGTTGTTTCTAAGATGGATTTATCTATCCCTGAAATGGAGCCTGAAATGCGCGAAAGTCTACCTAAAGGTCTTCCTTTGGTATTTATTTCTTCCATTACTCAAGTTGGAATTCAAGAGCTGAAAGACCTTCTCTGGGAAACTTTACAAGAAGAAAATAAAGAAGTTGCCACCCAAGTGCCAAGCAGCATCGAATAAACTATTTGGCGATTTGTTGCGACATCAAAGCAATTCCCTCATCAAAAGTGCGTGGTCTGTAACCCAATTCCCGTGTTGCCTTATCAAGAATAAAACCAGTTCTCGGTGGGCGCTTCGCCGTTTGTGAAAAGGTAGACGAATCAGCTTGTTGGATCAAGTCCGTAGGCAGCCCATAAAAGTGGGCCGTTTTAATCGCCATCTCATATGGTGTTAAAAAGTCAGAGCCTGAGATGTTAAATATTCCTTGTGCTTCTTTTTGGGTGATGAGCCAACACCCCATCGCGAGATCTTCAGCTAGGGTAGGTGTACGAAATTGATCTGTCACCACATTAATTTGTTTCCCCTCTTCTAATGACTTTTTAACCCACAAAATGATATTGGTACGGCTCATATCTGCGACAATTCCAAAGACCAAGACGGTACGGGCAATCGCCCAATGGATAGATGAGGCTTCAATTAATTTTTCTGCGCGCAATTTACTCGCCCCATAAACGGAGATTGGATTAGGTATTGCCTCTTCTGTATACGGCCCATCTGCTCCATCAAAAATAAAGTCGGTCGATAAATGACATAGAAACGTGTCATACTTTTGGCAGGCATCGATTAAATAAGCTACAGCGGTTACATTTAATAACTCACAGCCTTCTTGATCCGTCTCACATGTATCCACATTTGTCATCGCGGCCGTATGTATGACCACATGGGGTTTAAAGTTCTCAAATATGGCGTTGATTTCTTCCGCATTCGTAATGTCGAGGGAAACATACCGATACCCCGCTGCATCGGGTAGTCGATTTTCGCCTTTTGCCGTGGCAATCAAGTCCACGGTAGATTGCTGAAGTAACAATTCAACAAGTTTCTGCCCCAAAAGGCCATTTGCACCCGTGATTAGAATCGTTTTTTTCATGATTGAGAAGCTAATTGTACGCGTATTTCTTTTAATAAGGTTTGAGCTCCTTTATTAATTAAATCGATTGCTACCTGATTTCCCGTTAACACAGGGTCTATTCCTGAAGCGTCCGACTCAATTCGCTGATTTCCCGACAAGCTCAGTAAACCCGCTTGTAGGTTAATTTGGCCATCAACAAGTTTAGCATGACCATAAACGGGGACACTACACCCTCCATCTAGCTGAGCTAATACACAGCGTTCTGCCAAAATACAACGTTCCGTATTTATATGATTACATGCCTCGCGAATTGTATGGCGCAAATCTGTTTCAAGCTGGGTCGAGCACTGAATCGCAACACTCCCTTGGCCTACAGCAGGAACGAAATTTGTTAAGGACAAATGTTCTACAATGAAGTCCTTCATATCCATCCGATGTACACCGGCATAAGCAAGTAACATGGCATCACATTCCCCATTTTTTAGTTTTTCGAGTCGCGTTTGTAAATTTCCACGCATCTCTACCGCTGCATGCTGTGGAAAATGATGGGCCAAAAATGCCCGCCGGCGCGTAGACGAAGTTCCAATCCGCAACGGGGCTAATTGCCCCAAGCGAATAGATGGGTTCATACTCACTACCACATCATGTGCCGCCTCACGTTCCGTGAATGCGATGAGTGGAAGATCATCGGCTAAAGTGGAAGGAAGATCTTTGGCAGAATGTTGCGCAATGTCGATTTCTCCAGCTCTCAACATAGTTTCTAATTCTTCCGTAAAAACCCCTTTTGCGCCTATTTTGGATAAAGACCGATCTAAAATTTTATCCCCTATCGTACGAATGGCGACCAATTCATAGGTCATACCAGCTGCTTCTAACAGCCGACCGATATAGTTGGCTTGCCACAAGGCTAACGCGGAATTTCGCGTACCGATACGGATGTTATTTTTTGGCTGCATTCGCAATTCGGATAATTTGCAAAGATAAATCGAGGTGGATCATTTTGGCGCGTCCATTCCTTTCTAAATGATAATATGCGGTAGACAATTGTTCACTGATATGTTCAATAGCCTCACGGTTTAGTGTTTTTGAAAAATTGGTAATAAAGCTTCGTTCTTTTTCAAGTGCCTTGATTAAAGTAGGGGCGTCCGCAATTTGGTACAAACACTGCCTGAAAATATGTAATGCATACTCCAATAGCCCTTTTTGTTCTTCTTTTTGCAAACCATCATATTGATCGGCAAGCGAAGCTAATTTGCCTAAATTTTTACTGTATACCGCACGCATCCAATCGGCAAACCAGGTAGATGTACTGAGGTTTTCTGTTTTTGCTTTTTCCAATGCCCAGGCAATATTTCCTTCGGCGCTGTACGCTAAATTTTGCGCACGATCTGTGTCGATACCTTCCTTTTCAATTAAATAAGTGACCAAATCCGCTTCGTCAACGGCCTGAATCGAAACGCGTTGGGTGCGTGAAAGAATGGTCGTTAGTAGTTTTTGAGCATCTGCACAGACCAACAAAAATAAGGTGGATTTGGGTGGTTCCTCCAGTGTTTTTAATAATGCGTTTCCAGAGGATAAATTTAATGATTCGGGGTTCCAAATGAGCACGACCTTAAAATCTGCTTCAAATGGTTTAAGGCTGATTTTAGGGATTAATTTCCGGGTTTCCTCAACGGGAATATTGCCTTGTTTGTTGCCCTCTGCACCCATGGCAGCCAGCCAGTCGGGAAAGGTTCGATAAGGCGAATCCAATAGAAATTTCCGCCATTCGGGAAGAAATACATCAGATTCAGCTTCTTTCACTTTTTTAGTGGTGACCGTTGGAAACATAAAAACAAGGTCCGGATGGATACCACGATGTACTTTTTGGCAACTAGGGCATTGTCCACATGCATCATCACCTTGTTTGTTGGTGCAAAATAAAAACGAAGTAAACGCCAAGGCCATGGCTAATTGCGCCCCCCCGTTTGGTCCATGAAACAATTGGGCATGTGCGATATGTTGCGTTAACACCGCTTGGCTTAATTGTCTTTTGGTCGTATGAAGTCCGGGAATATCCTGAAAACGCATCCTCTAATTTCGGTCTTTTGATTCCGCTTTCCAAATAGCGTGCATGTTCGATTCCAGATTTTCTGGAATTTCTTGATTTTTGGCACGTATCCATGCCTGAGCACTTCGCTTCGCTTCCTCTAAACGGTATGTCTGCACCGCAGGAAATTCACCCCACGAAAACGCAGGAATAAATCTGGGAAGAAAGTCGGTTCCACTAATATTGCAATGGCAGCTGACGACAGTTCCTGTGTTGAATTTTGTACTAATACCTGTTGTGACAAAATCT